>DATKYA010000537.1:0-5833 GCA_035528775.1 Planctomycetota bacterium
CACTGTTCCTTTGCTCAAAAGGCGGTCCCGATGCAGGGGCGGACGGCGTCCGCCCCAGGGGCACACGCCGTGTGCCCCTACATGATCCCGCTGGATGTCTGATGCAGGGGCGGACGGTGTCCGCCCCAGGGGCACACGCCGTGTGCCCCTGCATGATCCCGCTGGATGTCTGATGCAGGGGCGGACGGCGTCCGCCCCAGGGGCTCGAGATAGCTTCCAAGGAACAGAGCGCCGTCATGCGTACATCGACTTCCAGATGATCGCGGCGCACCCCGGCGGCGACTTCACCACCGTGCCCGCCGGCACCACCGTGCCCGCGTCGATGATCGCGTTCTCGATCACGGCATCCGCACCGACGGATACCTTCTCCAGCACGATGCAGGATTCCAGCCGGGCGCCGCCCGCGATTGTGCTGCCCTGTCCGATGCTCACGTTCCTGCCGATTACCGCCCCTGCCTCGATGCGCACGTAGTCGGCGATCGCCGCCAGCCGGTCGATTGCCGCCTGCGGGGAGATGCGAACTGTCCCCTCCACCAGTTGGCCGTGCTGCTCCGCAATCTCGCGCTGCACCTGCTCGTTCGCCCACAGCAGGGAATCGGGGTCCGTCAGGTTCGCCCAGTAGCCCGTGATCGGCATCGTGGTGATCGCCACCCCGCTCTCGGCCAGCCGCTGAATGCCGCCCGTCAGCTCGTGCTCGCCCGACGGAGCCGGCGGGAGGTCGCGCGTCGTCTGGAATATCTTCGGCGGAAAGATGAACAGCCCCGCACTCACCAGCGGGCTCCGCTCGCGCGGCCCCGGACGCTCCACGATCCGCGTCAGCCGGTTGTTTTCCGTAAACACCGCGCCGATCCGCACCGGCTTCCCGATGTCGTACGTGCTCAGCACCGCCTCCGAACCCGCATTGAACACGTTCACCGCTCGCGTGTAGTTCTCCGAGTGCGAGATCACGTCCCCGAACGCCATCACGAACGGCTGGTTCTCGACGAAATCCTCCGCCAGCATCAACGCACCGCCCGTGCCGTTGATGTTCTGCTGCGTCACGTAATAGAGCTTGACCCCCAGCGCCGAGCCGTAGCCGTGCGAGAGCTTGATCTGCTCCGGCCGGTGGCCCACCACGATCAGCATCTCGGTCACCCCGGCATCACGAAGCCGCGAGATGGTCAGTTGAAGCGCCGGGCGATTCGCCAATGGCAGCAGGGGCTTGGGCCGCTGCTCGCACAGCCCCCGCATGCGCGTGCCCTTGCCCGCCGCTAGTATTACTGCTTTCACAATTTCCCTCGTTTCAGCAACAACGTTGATTTCCATGGAAGAGCATACGATTGGCCCTTCCTCTAGATGATCATATCAGGAACGTTTTTCCGAATCAAGTTGGAAAAACGCCGCGGCACCGGAGCCGCACGCGAGAGCGGTTGACGATTCGATCGGTTGATCAGTTGATCGGTTGATCGGTTCTTCAGTTCATCTGTTTCATAGTCGGTTGGTGACCGGCTCCCCGGCCCAACTCCCACTTGACCAACTGGCCAACTGACCAACCCTCGACTCCCGTGCCATTTCATGCGTTGATTTCGCAGAAGATGAATGATACAATGGATGCCTATGATCGAAAGACGCAAGACGCGCACACTACTGCTGGGCGGTATCCCCATCGGCGGCGGGGCGCCCGTCTCGGTGCAATCGATGACCACCACCCGCACCGAAGACGTCGACGCCACCGTTGCCCAGATCCGCCAACTGCACGAGGCCGGCTGCGACATCATCCGCGTCGCCGTGCCCACCGATGCTGCCGCTGCCGCCCTCGCCGAGATCAAGCGAAGGATTTCCATTCCGCTCGTGGCCGACATCCATTTCCGCCACGACCTCGCCCTCGCCGCCATCCGCAACGGCGTTGACGGCCTCCGGATCAACCCCGGCAACATGCGCAACATGGATGACGTCCGCGAAGTCGCCCTCGCCGCCGGCGAACGAGGCATCCCCATCCGCATCGGCGTGAATTCCGGTTCCATCGCCAAACGCCACGGGCTTGACGTCCTCCCCGCCGCCGCCGACCTCTGCTCGCTGATGGTCGACACCGTGCTCGGCTACTGCGAGTTCTTCGAGACGCTCGGATTCCCGGCGATCAAGCTCTCCGCGAAGGCGTCCGACGTGCCCACCACGATGGCCGCATACCGCCGCCTGGCACAGCGGTGCGACTATCCCCTCCACCTCGGAATCACGGCCGCCGGGCCGTTCGACGAAGCCGTCGTCAGGTCCGCCGTCGGCATCGGCGGCCTGCTCTCGGAGGGGATCGGCGACACCATCCGCGTGTCGATCACCGGCCCGCCGGTCGACGAAGTGCGCGTCGGCCTGAAGATCCTCAAGTGCCTCGGCCTGCGGCGGCCCGGGCTGCGGCTCGTCTCGTGCCCCACCTGCGGCCGCTGCGAAATCGATCTCGTCGCGCTCGTCGAACGCGTCCGCAACGAACTTCCCAAGGAGGTCCTCGACCAGGACATCGAGATCGCCATCATGGGCTGCGTGGTGAACGGCCCCGGCGAAGCATCCATGGCCGATTTCGGCATCGCCGGCGGCAGGGGCTTCGGCTTCGTATTCGAGAAGGGCAAAATGATCAAGAAGGTTTCCGAAGATTCCCTCGTGGATGAACTCGTCCGGCATATCACGGCACGGCACCCCGCGACCCGGGCTGCCGGCGCATCGAAATAACCGTTGATCGTGCGGCACCTGTGCCGTAAAATCAGTGTATTCCGTAATCGAGTCCTTGTGTTTCTGTTCGGGAGGTCATCATGAAAGTCGCCAGGTTGATCGCTTGCATCGTGGCCGGAGTGTGCGTTCTGACCGTGTCCGTGGCGTTTCCGGCCGAAAAGCAGGACGCCGCAAAACCCGCAGCCGCCAAGCCCGAGCCCCCCGCTGACCAGAATCCCCGTTACTTCACCGATCTCGCCAACGTCAACCTCCGCTACGGCCAGAACGAGAAGGCCGTCGAGCTCTTCCAGAAGGCCCTCGAGCTGCAGGGCGGCGACAGCATCGATGTCAATATCGCCTTCGGCATGGGAAAGGCATACCTCGCCCTCAAGCAGACCGACAAGGCGGAAGCAATCCTCGAAACGCCCCTCGCCACCATGGAAGCCGACCGCCAGGCCCAGTACATCATGGCCGTTGCCCGCCTCTACAAGACCGCCGAGATGTACGAGAAGGCCGAGAAGATGCTCCTGAAGGCCAAGGACGACATCACCAACGAGCGCGACCAGACAATGATCATTCAGCAGCTCCTCGAACTCTACAAGTCCACCCCGCTCGGCCAGCAGGCCACTGCCGCCTACGAGAAGCGCCTGGCCGACAATCCCAAGGATTCCGAAGCAATCAAGGGCCTGATGGACCTCTACCTCTACGACAGCAAGCTCGAGAAAGCCGCCGAGCTCGCCGCTCGATACGCCGAACTGCACCCCGACGACGTTTCCGCCCTGCGCGATCTCGCCTTCTTCTACATCGCCTCCAACGATCTCGACAAGACCGTCGACGTCACCGTGACGCTCATCGAGAAGGACCCCGAGAACAAGGCCGAATACTACTCGCGCATCATCTACATCTACAACGAGCAGAACAGGCTCGACAAGGTGGAAGAATGGGCCGACAAGGCCGAGAAGGGCAAGATTCGCTCCGACGCCACCTACGAAGCTCTCGCCGATGCATACGTCAAGGCAAAACAGCTCGACAAGGCCGAGAACTGCTTCAAGAAGGCCCTCGCCGCCAACCCCGGCAGCATCCGCTCCAAGATCTCCTACGCCCGACTCCTGATCGAACTCAACAAGCTCGACGAAGCCAGGAAACTGCTCGAGCCCCTCGAAAAAACCGACGACCCGCACCTGAAGACACAGGTCCAGGGCCTGCTCCTCCAGGCATACAAGGGAGCCGAGAAAGCCAAGGACGAGAAGTGATGATGAGATGATGAGATGAAGAGATGATGAGATGATGAGATGAAGGGATGAAGGGATGAAGGGATGAAGGGATGAAGAGGATGCCGGCAAGCCTCTTTCCCTCTTCCGTCCACTTCGTCCACTTCGCCCACTTCGTCCACTTCGTCCACTTCGTCCACTTGAACCCCTGATTTTCGATTGACAACACCCGGCCAGTACGGTATACTTCATATAGTGCGGGGCAATTGACAGGAGGATCGTCAATGGCTGTGCAGAATCCGAAATCAGGCTTCCTCGGTGGGCTGATCGCCGCGCTGTGCGGCACGTTCGTCGTCGGCTTCTGCTACGGTTTCATCATCGATCCGCCGGCGGACCACGCGAAAGCCGCACAGAAGCACGTGATGCCGAACATCGGGAATCCCGGGGAGCAACCCCGCACCGGGAACACCGCGCCGCCCAAGCATCAACCCGACCCGCGCGACGCGACCCACGCACCGCCCGACGCCGCCGTTGCATCGGCCGAAGGCACTGGCCACGAAGATCTCGGATCGCTCCCGCTCACGTCCATCATCGATATCGAGATGACCCCCGAGAAGAGGGCCGCACAGGAAGAAGAAGCCGCTCGCACGATCGCCGAGCTTACCCGCGAAGCAATCAACAAGTTCGACAAGGTCGATCCCGACGCCCGCAAGCCCAGGACTCCCGACCCCAAGACCGCGCAGCCCGCGACCGGAGCCGCCCAGCCCGACGGTGATGGGGCCGTCGAAGTGATCCCGTTTCCCGATCCCGAGCAGGACCTGATTTCATCCAAGCCGGTGCCGCCTCTCGCCGCGAGGCCCGAGAATCTCAGCGCCCACGGAAAGAAGGGCGATGAACTCCTCGAGCAAGCCAAGGAACTGATGCGGAAATGGGACAAGGTCCGCACGCAGAAGGGCGGCGGTCACGAAGCTCGACGCCTGATGGACCAGGCGAAAAAGACGCTGGAACAGGCGAAAACCTGTTACAGGAAAGCACTCGCGGTTGAGCCGGACAGCACATATATCAAACAGCAACTCGAGCTTACAAACCAGCTTCATTACGCCGCAATGAAAAGCTCGTCATTCTGAGGTCGATCGCGCAGTATGCAGAGAAGGTTTAGCCGTCCGGATTTCAGCAAGAAGGCGAAGGTCGAACGCAAGCCCGACGCCGAGCCCGTTCCCGAGCCGCAACACGATCCCGTCAACCGCTCGAAGGCGCCGCGGGAGTTCCATCCCGCACCGTACCTCATCGGCGGCGCACTCATCGTCTCCCTCATCATCTCCGTCGTCCTGCTCGTGTCGCCTTCCGCCGGCAGAAAACCCGCTGCCCCCGCTCCCCCCCGCACCGGCGATCCCGTCCCAGTTGAACAGGGCATCCCCATCCTTCCGCCGGACGACCCCGTCGCCTCCCAGTGGACCAAGCACCGGCGAGTCGAGCCGCTTCCGGCGGATCAGCAGCAGCCTGCACAAGCCACCGCCGGGCAGCCTCCGAAACCCGCCCGGCCGGATGAGCCGGAGGTGGTAGTCATCCGCCGCGACGCCGAGGGCGACCTCTTCGATTTCAGCAACGTGCCCGTTCCGCGCCCCGCGAACATCAGCGACGACGTCAAGAAGCCCGACGAATTGCTCGAAAAGGGCCGCGACCTGATTCGCCGGTGGGACGCCATGAAAACACAGAAGACCTCCCGGGCTCTCGAGTTGATCGTCGATGCCCGCGAAACACTCAAGAAAGCCATGGACGCCTATCGCGTCGCCGCCGACAAATCGAACGACGACCCCTACATCAAGTCTCAGTATGAAGCAGCCCGCGGGCTGTATTACCTGGCGATGAAAAGCTCGCCCCTGTGAAACCGAACCAGAAGTTCATGCAAGAACGCCCCAAGCGCCCCGATATACGCAACAGGACCA
>DATKYA010000538.1:0-3911 GCA_035528775.1 Planctomycetota bacterium
CCTGAAGGACGGTGCTATTACCGGCGGCTGGAGCCGCCGGCAAGCCCCCTGAAGGGGGCTAAACACGAGGCACAACATGTAGTGGCTACTGGAGTGAACCGGATAGCCAGATTGAACATTGAAGATCGAAGGCCTTGGTCCACTTGGTCCACTGAAAAAGGATACCGAATTCCGAAACCTGTAGCCTGTAGCGTGAAGCCTGTAGCCCATGAAAATCGATCCGCGGTTATTGCAGCGATTGCAGGGAATTGAGCTGAAATCCCGATTCCTGGTGCGCGGGATGTACCACAACCGCCACCGGACTTCCGATTTCGGCTCGTCCAATGAATTCATCGAGCACCGCGATTATCGACGCGGCGATGAAATCCGCACCATCGACTGGCGGCTGTTCGCCCGCACCGACCGCCTCTACGTCAAGCGCTACGAGATGGAGTCGAACATGAAGGTCCACTTCCTGCTCGACACGTCGGACTCGATGCGCGTGCCGCCGTCGGACGGATTGCCCTCGAAGCTCGACCTCGCGTCGGTGATCGTGGGCGCAGTTGCCACGATGGTGGTCTATCAGCAGGACGCCGCCGGGCTGCACTGCATCGGCGATCGAGTCGAGGAGCGGATTCCGCCCAAGCAGGGGGTCCTGCACCTCTCGCAAATCTACCAGCATCTCGAGAAGCCGAAGGGCAAGGGCGGCGGCAACTTCGGCGAGCTGGTTGCATACACCGCCCGCCAGCTCGGCTCCCGATCCGTGGTCGTCGTCGTATCCGACGCGCTCGACGATCTCGACGTGCTCCTTGGCGCCATGAAAGGCCTGTGCGTCCGCACGCAGGACGTCATCCTCTTCCAGGTGCTCGACCGCGACGAGCTGACCTTCCCGTTCGACAAGATGACGGAATTCCGGCATCCCGAGAGCGGGCGCAAGCTGGTGGGCGATCCGCAAACGCTGCGTGCCCGCTACCTCAACCGCCTCCAGGGCCACCTCGACCGCATCGAGGACTTCTGCAAGAAATCGCGGGTCGACTACATCCGCGTCCACACCGCCGACGACCTCATCAAGCTGTTGACCTCGCATTTCCTCCGGCGATTGCTGTTGAAGGGGTCGAGATGCTGAATCCCCTCGTGCTGCTCGCGCTGGCAGGGCTTTCGATCCCGGTCATCATTCACCTCATCCACAAGCAGAAGCTTCAGCCGCGGCTGCTGGCCACGCTGAAGTTCCTGGACCCGGGCGAGGCGCCCAACGCCTACGCCCCCGTTCCGCGCGACATCCTCCAGTTGATCCTGCGGCTGCTGCTGCTGACGGTGTTCATCCTCCTGATGGTGCGCTTCACGGTGCACAGCCCGGCCGTGGGCACGCGGGCGCTCGCCATCGTGCTCGACCAGTCGCTGAGCATGCAGCGCAAACTGCCCGACGGCCGCACGCTGTTCGGCCACCAGAAGGAGCAGATCGGCGAGCTGATCGACACCATGAACGGGGGCGACCAGTTCGCGCTGCTGCTCGTGGGCGACGACGTGACGCAGGAGACGCCATTCCTCCGCGACAAGGCGAAGCTCAAGGAAGCACTCGAGCGGTTCCGCGTGTCCGACGGCGCCGGACGCGGCCTTGCGCCCGCAATCCGGAACGCCATCCAGCAGCTCCAGAGCCGCAAAGAGCTCAACACCTGCGTGCTCGTCTTCTCCGATCACCAGCGGGCGAGCTACGAATCGCTGGCGGGGGACGGCTCGCTGCACACGATGCTCGCACGCGGCCGCGTGAAGCTGTATCTCATCACCGAGCCGCTGGAAGACAAGCCGAACATCGCCATCGAATCGGCTTCGTTCTCCCCGCAGGCCGTCTACCTCGGCTCCGGCGGCAAGCTCACCGCCACCGTCCGCAACTACTCGAAGGAAGATCAGAGCATCGAAGCCTACTTCGCCGAGGGCGAGACCGTCGGCGAGAACCGCGCCCTCACGCTGAAACCCGGCGAGGTCGCCCGCATTGACCTCGCCCAGACGTTCGAGTCGCCGGTCGACGTGGCCTGCCGCGCGACCATCTCCGACGACGTGCTGCCGGCCGACAACGTATTCTACCAGCCGATGCGGATGCGGGACCGCCGGCAGATCCTGGTCGTCGCACCGCCGCGCCCGGACGAAGAAGGCGAGATGCAGGCCAGCTACCGCGGCGTCGACCTGCTCAGTTACGCGATCAACCCCGGCGAGGCGCTCGGCCTGGGCACCGGCACCGCCATCAGCGTCAAGCGCATCACGTCCAACATCCTCGAGAAGGTGTCGCTGCCGATCTACTCCGCCATTATCGTCTACGGGCTGGCCGAGCTGCCGCCGAAATCGGTGACCGACCTGCTCGCCTACGTCAACAACGGCGGCGGCCTGTGCTTCATCCCCGACAGCCGCGTCAGCCCGGTGCAGTTCAACGACAATTTTGGCCCGGTGCTCGCCGGATTCCAGCTCGGCGGGCTGAAGCAGGCGGGCGAGCCGGTCTTCCTCGACAAGAACGAAGCGGCGATCGGCCATCCGCTCCTGTATCCGCTGATCCGCGAGGAGTGGGGCGAAGTGCAGGACATCCATTTCTCCACCTACTTCGGCGTGCAGAGCAAGGGCTTGCTCGCGTCCGCCCTGCGAGGTGCCAACGGCGACTGGTTGCTCGCGCTCGGCAAGCTGGGCCGCGGCGACGTCTGCGTGCAGATGTTCAGTTGCGACGTCGCCGATTCTTCCATGCCCCGCAGCACCGCGTTCGTCCCAATGGTGCAGGAGATCGTGGGCCGGCTGGGCGTGAAAAGCATCGAGCCGGAGCCCGACGTGATCCGGGTTAACGAGCTTGCCCGCGTGAGCGTGCCCGAATTCCGCAGCCTCGCGGGCGAGGTGCAGGTGAAAGGCCCCGAGGAGCGGGCCTATCCCCTCGATGCCGCCGAGCAGGGCACCGTGAGCGTGGCCGGCGTTCAGCGCGCGGGAAACTACAAGCTCCTGCACAAGGACAAGCCCGGCATGCGGCCCCGCTGGCTGGCCGTGAACCCCGCGCAGGGCGAGTCGGATCTCACGTCCATCAGCGAGAAGGAGCAGGCCGAAATCCTCGGCACGGAAAACGCCGGCCGCATCGGCTTCGAGAAGCTCGAGTTCGCTCACCGTCGCGAGGTGCTCGGCATCATGGCCATCATCCTGTTCATAGCGTTCGCGGTCGAGGCGGTGGTCGGGGCCGTGCAGTCCCGCAAGGAAGCCCCGGGCGGCGAATCCGGCGACGCGACTCCCCAGGCGGAAGGAGGGGGCCGATGAATAGCCTGTCTCACTGCAGTCCTCCTTGTTCCCTGTTCCCTGTTCCTTGTTCCTTGTTCCCTGTTCTTTCTTCTCCTTCTTCCTTTTTTCCTGTTAACCGTACAGGGAACAGTGAGTCAACGGCCAACGGTCAACAATCAACGGTCAACGGTCGACGGTCACAGGAGATTGGGAACAACGAACAGAGAACAGGGAACAGAGAACAAGGAACAGGGAACAAGGAACAGGGAACAAGGAACAAGGAACAGGGAACAAGGAACAGGGAACAGGGAACGCTGACCATTTGCGGGGGAGGGGCCGATGAATAGCCTGCTGCGGCTCCTCGGCCTGAGCGGCGACAGCGCGGATTCGATCGTCGAGTACGCCTGGAAATTCGCCCATCCCCTCTCGCCGGGCCTCCTGTACGCGCTGGTGGCGGCCGGCTGCCTCCTGGCGGCGGTCAACTTCCTCCCGCAGATCAGGATGCGCACGTCGATCCGAATCTGGACGTTCCTGCTGCGGCTGGGGATGCTCGCGGTGGTGCTTGCTGCCGTGCAGCAGCTCGAGCTGCACCTGAAGCTGAAGCTGCGCGAGCAGCAGAACTGGCTGGCGGTGATCGACGATTCGGCGTCGATGGCCACGCGGGACGAGAACGGGAAATCGCGGTTCGATGC
>DATKYA010000539.1:0-2690 GCA_035528775.1 Planctomycetota bacterium
TGGGCCGTCTCCGCAGTCACGCGGCTGCTGCCCGAACGAGACGTGCTCCCCAGGGGCGTCGTGAAGTTCGTCGATCCCAAGTTCACCGACCCGCCCCAGATCGCCATCGAGAAGGCCCGCAAGGAGATCAACCGCATGGGCCTGCACGTGGCCGACAGCCTGGTGCGGTCGGTGGCTGCCGTCGAGGACAACGATGCCGCCGCACTCCAGTCGGTGCGGGAATCCGACGACGCCATCGACCTCGCGTTCCGCATCGTCAGCGACTACCTCGGCCGCATGCGAACCGCCGAGGCCACGCCCGCCGAGCTTGCACAGTCCACCCGTCTGCTCTACGCCATGAAATCCGTCGAGCTCGCCGGCGACGTCGTCAGCAAGGATATCGTGGGCCTGGGCCTGAAGAAGGAGCGGCTCGGCGTTGACTTCTCCGTCGACGGCAGCCGCCGCCTCCGCGAATACCTGCACCACGTCGATGACGCGTTCCGCTCCAGCCTCGAACTGATCCTCAGCCCGGCCTGGGAAGCAGGACGGCGCATCATGGAAACGGCTGCCGATCTCGACGTCGAGCGCCGCGAAGTCTTCCACGCACACTTCGAGCAGGTCCAACGCGGTGTCCGCCAGGCGCAGGAGACATCTACGATCTACGCCGATCTGCTCGCCGCCCTCCAGCAGGTGGCACGCTATTCCGCCGAAATCGCCGAAACGATGACCGAGCACCGCGTGTAGAATGCACCCGGGAATCTGCAGGGAAGCGGAAACGCCGCCCGCAGCTCATTCGCCTGTGGAAAAACACTTCACAATTGCGTATGATGGATGTACACTTGTGGTGCAAAGGGCCGCGTGGGCGGGTGTGGCTGGAAGCCGCATCTCGCGCGACTGGCTCGATGGCGATGTAGGGGCGGACTTGGCGATGTCTTCTGGCGACCGAAGCGGTCGCACCAATCCGTCCGCCCTTGCCAGCCCCATGGGACACCCAACAGGTGGGCGGACGATTCCGCCAATCTCGAAGACTCGATTGTCGGAAGTCCGCCCCTACATGGTACGTCGTGGGCAACGGCACCTGCGATTGGGGGCAATGCGTATGCGTGCAATTGGCGGAATCTTCGGCAGGCCGGTGTTCGGCGCGCTCTACGAGCACATGCTCAAGGTGCAGGATTGCCTCTCGCTTCTCGAGCCGATGATGCTCAGCTTCACGAAGTTGGAGTTTAACGCCGCCCGCCGCTATGCCTACGAGATGCATCAGCGGGAAAGCGAGGCCGATGCCATCAAGAACGAAATTCGGGGCGGCCTGTCGCGCAGCATTTTCACCGCCGTCGAACGCACCGAGATGCTCCTGCTGCTGAAAGCTCAGGATGACGTCTGCGATGACTGCGAGCGAGTGGCATCGCTGGTGGAAATCCGCGATACCGCCGTCTGGCCCGAGATCGCCGTCGATTTCATGCAACTCGCCGCACGCGTGGTCCAGGTGGGCAGGCTGCTCGGCCAGATGGAGGAGAAACTCAAGGACCTCGAGGGAACCGCCTATCCGCACCGCGAGATGGAGAAGCTGTCCGCACTGGTCGATCAGGTGCAGCAGGGCGAACACGATACCGGCAAGCTCCAGCAGGCGCTTCTGTCCAGGCTGTTCCAGAATGAAGCTCGCACCGATCCGATCAGCGTTATTTTCCTGATGCAGATCGCACAGCAGTTGTCCGCCATCGTCGGCGCCGCCGAGAATACATCCGACGTGCTCGGCAGGATGATCGGGATGAGGTGAGGGGAAAGAAGATAAGAAGATAAGAAGTCAAGAAGATAAGAAGTCGAGAAGATAAGAAGTCAAGAAGCCAAGAAGATAAGAAATCAGGAAGCCAGGAAATCCAGAAGCGAAGAAGATAAGAAGACAAGAGGATAAGGAAGAAAGTGGCTTCCATCGTTCATCGTTCATCGTTCATCGTTCATCGTTCATCGTTCATCATTCCAAGGAGCATCCCAATGAAGGCAGTCGCAGCGTTTCTCGCGGTTCTTCTGTCGGCCGGCGGAGTGTTTGCCGGGCAACTGGAAGTGGTGGTGAATCCGCCCGGAAAAGCGAAGAAAGTGCAGGCAATCCGCCGCGGCGCCAGCCAGATCATGCGCATCGTTCAGGACACCTTCAACCTCAAACGGGCAGGCGAAAACGGGCATTTCATCGTTGAAGATTTGGCCCCTGGAGTTTATGATATATATATAGAAACGGATGATCATAAGATTGAAGGTGTGGACATCAGCGTCCGCCCCGACAAGGACGTGCCCCTGTTCCACTGGTGGCTGCCTGCCGACCGCCTGACTACCGAGAATTTCGATCCTGAATCGGCCTTCGAACAAGGAGTGAAAGTGACGGAGGAGGAGAAGACCGAGGCCATTCACAAACGATTCCGGCTCGACTCGCTGCGCCAATGCTTCGATGCGCTCGGGAAGGTCAAGCGGTTCGAGAATTTCATCCGGTTCATCTATGCGTCGGGCACGGATACTATGGTGAAGGTCCTCGTGGAGCTGCGTCGGGACGGCGGCCACTATGCGGAGCGCGGCGCCGAAACCATCTGGCGGGCCGAGGTCTGGCAGTTCACCTGGAACGGAGCGTGGTCGGCCCAGAACCGAGCCGCCAAGGTCCTCGAACGCCGCCGAATGCAGACCGCCGACTTCCTGCTGTTCGAAAAACTCTACGACCCCGCACTCGG
>DATKYA010000540.1:0-4362 GCA_035528775.1 Planctomycetota bacterium
TCTCCACACCGTTCTGGTACGCCAAGGAGATGATCGAACCCAGCGCAGAAGACCGCTCGGAGCCCTGCGGCAGGCTGTTCCCGTTCGACGATTCGGATGCACTTGCCGAGACCGTCAACGACCTGCTCGACAACCCCGGCGTCCGGGTCGCAATGCGCAAGAACGCCTACATGGCGTGCCGCTGCATGATCTGGAAGGAAGTGGCGCACCGCTACATCGAGCTCGGCAACACGATTCTCCGGGAGCGCCACAGCGGCCCCCGCCCCATCATCTGTTTCCAGCCCGTCAGATCGGAGATCGGCAGGATCCCCGAGATCAACATGGCGCATCTGCAGAACCTCACCGACGACACCGGCATCCTGCAGCACGCCATCTACGCCGTGCCCGACCGCACCCACGGCTACTCGACCGACGACAACGCCCGAGCTCTCATCGCCGTGGCCCGGCACTACGATCTGACGCAGGACACGACCTGCCTGCCGCTTGCCAACCGATACATGTCGTTCCTGCATCACGCGTACGATCCCAAGACGAGGCGCTTCCGCAACTTCCTCAGCTATGACCGGCGATGGCTGGATGCGGTCGGCAGCGAAGACGTGCACGGCCGGTCCCTCTGGGCATTGGGGCAGATCGTCGCGAACGCGCCGAACGATGCGATCCTTTCCTTCGCCAGCAGGCTCTTCTGCGAAGCGCTTGCGGGTGTGGAAACCATGCACTCGCCCCGCGCGTGGGCCTTCACCCTGGTGGGTATCCACTCTTACCTCCAACGATTCTCAGGTGACGCCCTCGCTCGCAGGGCGCGCTTGGTTCTCGCGGAAAGGCTTTACGGCCTGTTCGAGCGCAACGCAACCGACGACTGGCCGTGGTGCGAAGACACCGTCACCTACGACAATGCGAAACTGCCGCACGCGCTCATACTCAGCGGGCAGTGGATTCCGCACCACGAGATGCTCCACCAGGGTTTCAAGTCACTCGAATGGCTGGTCAGCACGCAGCTTTCGCCTGACGGCACCGTGGGCATCATCGGTAACCAAGGGTGGATGGATCGCTCCGGCAGACGGGCGCGGTTCGACCAGCAGCCGATTGATGTCATGTCGCTCGTTGAGGCCTGCGCCGAAGCATACTACTGCACTCGAGAGCCGGTCTGGATGGAACGGGCACGCTTGATCACCGGCTGGTTCCTCGGGAGCAACGACACGCAGTCAATGATCTACGACTACTCCACCGGCGGCTGCCGCGACGGTCTGCACTCCAACGGCCCCAACCTCAACGAAGGAGCCGAATCGACGTTGGCGTGGCTGATTTCGTTGTGCATCGTCTACCGGCTCGAAGCCGAAGCCACCGCCAGCGAGGAAATCCCTTCGGTCAACGACGCCGCCGTGGTGCCGTCCTGACCAGCACATCGTGTACAGAGAGAACAACGTGGAGACCAGCAGAGAGATACCGAGTTCACTTGAGGTGCCAGTGCGCAACCTGGCGGTCGAGTTGCACGCGAACAACCGCCGCGTCATCACGCTTCCGTTCGACGTCGGCGCGAAATCGCGGGCCGACATGATCTTTTCGTACGTCGAGCGGCTGACGGACGCAGAAGTCGATAAGACGCTCGAGGCGGTGATGAGGAGCTTCGCCGCATGGCACAAGCGGATCGAAGAGCAGCTCGATGAGCATTACGCCATGGCGGCGCGAACGGCCCATCGGCGCGAGCAGCCGTCGCGCAACCGCCGTCTGCTCATCGGCGCCTATTTTACGCGCGAATACTCCTTCGAGTCGGCGGCACTGTTCAACCCGTCCATCGTGCCGCACCCCCAGCAGGACGGCCTTCCCGCCGCCTCACTCCGGTTCATCATGAGCATGCGAGCCGTGGGCGAAGGGCACGTTTCATCGGTCATCTTCCGAACGGGTGTCATCGGCACCGGACACACCGTATCCTTCGACCGGCCCGCCCCGTATGCGGCTCGCACGCGCCTCGTGCCCGACAAGGATTACCACAAGGACCTGTTCCGCATGAAGCTCGGGGAGATGGGCGTGAACCTGTTGGTGGCCGACATCGTGCTCAACGTCCTCCCCGATCGGTTCACCCTGAACGACCTGGCTCTCACCATCGCACAGCACAGCGGCAAAACACACGGCCTCCAGTCCGTCGCATCATCGATGGAATGGCTCGCCCGGGCAAACTATCAACTGCAGCTTGCCCCCGAAGACAGCATCTCCGACCTGATGCTTTTCCCCCGCAGTGACAGCGAATCCAAGGGGATCGAGGATCTCCGGCTCGTCAAGTTCATCGATGACGATGGCACAACGAGCTATTTCGGCACGTACACCGCATTCGACGGCCGGCACGTGCTGCCGATGCTCCTGCAGACGGATGACTTCCGGACGGTGGCGGTCCACACGCTGAATGGCTCGTGTGTGACGAACAAGGGAATGGCTCTGTTCCCCCGACGCATCAACGGCCGTTACGCGATCTGCTCACGCATCGATGGCCGCAAGCTTTTCCTGATGTATTCGGACAATGTTCACTTCTGGCATTCGGCCCGGGTGCTCGCCGAACCGAAGTATCCGTGGGAATTCCGGCTGATGGGCAATTGCGGCTCACCGATCGAAACGCCAGCCGGCTGGCTGCTCATCACGCACGGCGTAGGGCCGATGCGGCGCTACTGCCTCGGAGCGATGCTGCTCGACCTCGGCGACCCCAGCACGATCATCGGCCGGCTCAAGCAGCCCCTGATCGCACCCCCCGAGCACCAGCGCGAGGGATACGTGCCCAACGTCGTTTACTCCTGCGGAAGCCTCATCCACGGCGACAGCCTCATCCTGCCGTATGCCGTGGCGGATACGTCCGTCAGGATTGCTGTGGTGCCACTGCAAGAGCTGCTGGCCCAACTGCTGCGTGATGGACCGTGATGGGTGGATCAGTTGATCAGTTGATCAGTTAATCGGTTCTTCAGTTCCTCAGTTCTTCCGTCAGCCGCCGCCATCTGCACGACCAATTCATCAACTGATCAACTGGCCAACCGATCAGCTCGCCTCAATAGACCACCTGCACGTTCACGTATTCCAGAAGCGTTCCGCGGGAGCGGTGCAGATCCACGAGGGCCTGGTTGTAGTCGATGAGCGATCGGATATAGCGTCGCTGTGCGACGGCGAAGCCTTCCTGGAATGAAAGGACGTCGGAGCTGGTGGTCTTGCCGGCCTCGAGACGGCGACGCTCGGCTTGCAGGCGCTTCCACTCGGCATTTCGCAGGGAATCGATCGCGTCGATCTCCTTGCGGGCGGTGGACAGGCGGCGCAGGGCATCGCGCAACTCGGCCACGACCGTTTGCTTCAGCCGCTCGAACCGCAGTTCCGTCTGGGCAAGCTCCAGCCTGGCCCGGTAGAAGGCGGAGCGCTCAGCGCGCCTTCCTAGCGGTACCCGCAGCACGATGCTGCCGGCGGCGGAGTAGTAGTCGGTGGAGGCCGCGTTGTTGTGTGCTTCCCCGAGATCGCCGCCAAGCCCGGCAAGCTCGCCCGAGAGATCGAGGTTCAACGACGGCCACAACTGGTTGCGGCGATACTTCAGCTCTATCCTCCGGTTTTTCAGCTCGCAGAGGAAGCTCTGATAGTCGGGGCGATAGGCCAGGGCGGCCTCCATGCAGCGGGTGAAGTCGTCGCGCATCTCCTCGATTCGCGGGGCCGTTTGCGGGGAGATCGGTAGATCCCAGCCGTTCTCGCGGATCGCGCTCGCTTCTATCAGCAGCTTGATCCGATCTTCCTCCGCCTCGATGGCAGCCCGAGCACGGAGGATATCGGCCTGCCGCTGCGCCACGCCCGCTTCCGACGCCAGCAGGTCGGTCTGCGGCACGGTGCCCGCCTGAAAGCGCGCCCGGTTCTCATCCAGCAACTGCATCGCCTGCTTCAGCGCCACCTCCCGCACTTGCAGGTCCATAATGGTGAACATCAGCTCCCAGTAGGCGTTCATCGTGTCCGCCACGGCGGCCATGATCTTCCGCCGGTACATCTGCTCGGCGATGATCACGTTGTTCTCGGCCTGCTGGATGCCAGCCGCGTTGGCTTCGCGGCCGAAGCTCTTCAGCAGCGGCTGCGAGATGTCGAGCCGCAGGGCAGCGTCATACTCCGGGTTCAGCGTGGCGTAGGAGTTGTTGGACCACCCCCGGTTGTTGGTCAGCGAGAGCCCCCACGTACCGCCGGCCGCCATTTTCTGCTTGAGGGAAACGTCCGTCTCCGTGCTGGTGCGCTCGGGCATGGTTGCACCTTCAAGCGTGGACGCGGATTGCATTCGCGATTTGCTGGTGCCGAGCTTCGACTCGATCACGGGGTCGAACACCGCCTGCTCCTCGCCGACGCTCTGTTCGACGATCGGGA
>DATKYA010000541.1:0-3489 GCA_035528775.1 Planctomycetota bacterium
TTTCGGGAGCCGTGAGGTTCACCGTCTCGTGCGGCTCGCAGTAGGCCGAATACGCCGTAGTGCCGGGCACGTCTCCCGTGATGGCGATTCCGGCGGCCGGCTGCGAAGTTACCGTGAGGATGGGAGGGAAGTAGCTCGCCATCGCCGTGTGATCGTCATCCATCGTCACCTGCAGCGTCAGCACGCCATCGGGCATCTTCATACCGTCCAGTGTCCATCGAACGAAGGTTCGCTCGATGGCGCCGATGCTCGCGCTCGCAGGCGCGGTCAGCGTTGCCACATCCAGGTCGTCACGTGTGGTGCTGAAGTCGGTCTTCGGCGTGCCGGACATGCCCGATGCCGTCATGGGTATTCCCGCCACCGGGGCAGACTTCACGGCCAGCGTGTGCCTCAATATCTGGTAATGAGCGGTGAAACGCTGCGGGCGATCCATCGTCACCTGGACTGTCCTCTGACCCTGCGGCATGTCCCCGAGATAATCCTCTCTCCAGTGGTTGAAAGCGTACCGCTTTCCTGTCACGGTGTCTTGCATCAGCTCCGGCGCGGTGAGGCTGATGACTTCGCCCGGCTCGGCCATCACGCTGTAGGGCGTTGTGCCCGGCCGATCCCCGGTGATCTCGGCCGTCATGTTCGTGCTCGGATACGTCTTCACCGACAATTCGCAACGGACGACATCATAGACCGCCCTGACGGTATGATCCGTATCCATAGTAACACGAACGTCCAGCTCGCCTTGGGCCTGATCGACGTTATCGATCCTCCACAGCGCAAAGCGGAGGTCATAGCCGGACGCCAGCGCCGTCACCGGTGCCGTCAGGACCACTTCCTGGCCGACGTCGCACATCGCAGTATAGTGTGTGCAGCCCGGCTTGTCGCCCGCTATATCTATCCCGTACGGCGGAGAACTGGACACGCTCAGTCTCCGCACCTCATAACTGGCTATAGCCACGTGATCGCCCGCCATCGTTACCTGCAGTGCCGCCTGCCCGAGCGGTTGATCCTTGCCGTCCAGCTTCCACCGGACGAATCGATAGTTGGCGCCGCCGCTGGGAGTGAACGCTGGTGCCTGAAGGTCCACCACTTGGCCGAATTGGCAGAAAGCGGTGTAGTTGGTCACGCCCGGATAGTCACCCTCGATCTCCGCACCGGTGATCGGGGTCGACTGCACGGTGAGTTTTGATTGAAAGGTGAACTGGACGATTGCCGCATCATAGTCGTTGTGCGGAGATCTGCCCGTAAGCCAGGCACGACCAGACGAATCCACCGCCACGTCCGCCGCATAGCTGGTGTCTGCTTCCCCGATCCGCCCGCAGCACAGCAATTGCCCCGTTGGCGAGAGCCTCGCTACGAATCCCCAGCCTGCGTACAGCTCGCTCATGTTCAGCGAAGGAAAGAAGGTGTAGCTTGTCGTCCCGCATGCAATGATCGAGCCGTCGGGAGCGAGCGCGATACCGCTCATCGAGCTGTTTCTCGCGATCGTTGCCTCCCATTGCGGCTCCCCGGCGGCACTGACCTTCTTGACTATCGCGGAGTACCAGCCTCCGGCGACCAGAGCGTTATTGGCCGAGTCCACGGCCAGAGCATGAGGCGCAGTATCCATGGCCCAGCCCAGCGCCGCGGCCCATAGCCATTCGCCTGAGGGGCTGAGCTTCAAGAGGAATGACGTGCTCCCACTGGTCGGCTGCCCCTCAGAGAAGGGGAAGTCAGGGGAGTACGTATAGCCGCCGATGAGGATGTTTCCTTCGGAATCGGCAATGATCGACAATGCGTGATCCAAGTCCGATCCACCGAAACGCTGGGTCCACTCCATCTGGCAGTCAGGAGTAAGCTTGACTACGAAAATATCGTTTGTCGCAAGCACAACCGGCTGCCCGTCGGGCAGGAGGAAATCGCCCGAGTAGGTGGATCCGACCACGGCCACGTTCCCGGCCAAGTCCGTAGCGATGCCCGTCGCATAATCACTTCCGCACCCGCCGAGGTAGGTGCCGAAGAGCAGCTCGCCGTCCGGGCTGACCTTGGCAATGAAGGCGTCCGCGGCGTCTCCGCCGGCAAAGGTGGTGTCGAAGCCAGCGGGTGTTGGAAAATCGGGGGACTTCGTGCTACCGGCCAGCCAGATGGCACCGGTGCTGTCCAGCACCATTTTCGAGACGCCATCGCCGGCGCTCCCCCCGAGAAAACATGCCCAGAGCTGCTCGCCTGAAGGGCTGAACTTCACGACGTAGATGTCATTTGATGTCCCCGGGTTGCCCGTTCGCAGCGGGAAGTCCGCCGATTGCGTCACCCCGGCTGCCAGTATGCAGCCGTCATCAGCAATCAGAATTTCGCTGCCGCTGTCATATGCGCTTCCGCCGAAGGTCCACGTCGACACGATCTGCGCCGCCATGGCATCAGCGGACAGCAGGAGCGGCATCAGCAGGCAAACAACGTATCGCGCCGGCGGCTTTCCCGCGCGCAGTGCGCCCCCGGAGCGAGAAGCAGTGCGATGCTTGAATTGGAGCGAATCAGGCAGGATCAGCCGCGTACACGAAATCAACCCTCTGATCATGATCAGACCTCCTTGTATCCGGCAACCAGATAATCAGTCTACACTACTAATTATACCGTACCGTGCCCCAAATGTCAAATCCGGCTTCCCCTCCATCCCACTCATCCCTGTTACCTCCTTCTTCTTCATCCTCCCCATCGTGCCCATCCTGTTACCCTCCTGCCCCCAGCCACTTCACCAGCATACCGCCGATGATCGACGCGCTCACGTTGGCCAGCGTGCCGATGAGGAAGTATTCGGCGAAGGCCCGCTGCTCGAGCTGCTTGATCCGGCCGATCGCTTTCGCCGCAATCAGGAAGCCGATCGCCGCCCACTGTCCGAGTGCCACCAGCGTGGTCACGATGAATGCCTCGAAGAACCCGATCAGCCGCCCCGCGTAGCGGATGCCTTCGTCCGGCTTGTCGCCCGCCGGGGCACTATCCGGATCGGCGATCGCCTGCTCGTGCGACGCCTCCTTCTGCAGCACCGCCAGCAGCCTGCCGATCACCACGCTGGCGAACCCGAGCGAGAACGCGTAGCCTATCACCCACGCATAGATCTCCGGGCGGTCCAGCGGCCAGTTCGTGCGGTAAACGAAACTCACGTAGCGGTTCTGCACGGGTGTCGGCACGAGCAGATACCCCGCGAGCATCGCCACGCCGACCGCCAGCACGCCGCACAGCATCGCGTCGGCCGCGGCAAACCGCTCCCGGGCGCCCTCTCGCTTGCCCCCAAGCACGCGTGACAGCGGGAACTGCCGGATCACCCAGTGCAGCACCGCGACCAGCACGCACGCCGCCGCAACCGTAGGCGAGATCCTCCGGGCCGTCAGCGCCAGCATCAGCACGCCCACCGTGATCGCCGACCAGTGCGGATGCTCGCGAAACAGCCCCACCCTCCCCTTCCACGGCATCGGGAAGAACCCCACCGCCATCTGCACCGCGATCGCTTTCAGGATGAACAGC
>DATKYA010000542.1:0-4622 GCA_035528775.1 Planctomycetota bacterium
TTACGTGGTGTTCAACGATGCCGAAGTCGAAATGAATGCCGAACAACTAAAGGCGATAGGCGAGCATCGGGAGTTCGCCATAGCTTTCAAAAACGGCAAGATGCTGCTTACGCACGAATCGGGCATCAGATTCGAGCGGCCCGTCCTGCAGGGCGATGCGACGCGACCAGCATTCGCGCGTGCGCGAAGCAACGCCGCAACCGCAGCGATCCGCGCAACAATCGAGCGGCTCAACTTCAAGATACAGGACTGACACGCGGCAGTCTCCTCTTGAATCGCGGCCGTCCGCAGCTACAATACTGCCGACTTCCGTCTCGTCCCACTGGCAAAGGAGATCAGGTAATGAAGCGGACAATCCTTCTCGCACTGGCTGTGACGTTTGCCATCGCCTCCCTCGCCCGCGCCCAGGGCACCTACCGCAACCAGCGCTTGTTCGTGGTCCCCGCCCCCAAGGGCGTTGCGGTCGACGGCGACCTGGACGACTGGGACCTCAGCGGCGAGATCTACACGTTCGTCTCCGAGGCCACCGCCGAATTCCAGTCCGCCCGCACCGCCGCCATGTACGATGCCGACGCCTTCTACCTCGCCAGCCGCATCGCCGATCCGTCCCCGATGATGAACCGCAACGATCCGGCCGTCAATCCCGACTTCGGCTGGGACGCCGACGCCTTCCAGTTCCGTATCTGCCTGGACCCGAAGATGGGCTACCCGATCAACATCGGCTACGGCCAGGGGGAGATGGCCAGCGACAACATCGTGCACATGACGCTGTGGTACTTCACGGACGCCAAGCGACCCGTGCTGCACCTGAAATACGGAATGAACTACCACGACGCCCCGGACTACCCGAAGGGGATCGTGCCGCGCGACAGGTTCAAGGCGGCCTTCAAGGCCTGGCCCGACGGCAAGGGCTTCACCCTCGAGTACCGCATTCCGTGGTCCGCACTGCGGCAGGGCAAGGCCGGGGCGCCCCTGAAGGCCGGCGACCTCACCGCGTCCGCCATCCAGATCCAGTGGAGCGACCCCGAGGGCAAGCACTCCTACGGCGGCGGTTGGGGCGTCGACCTCTTGCGCCAGGCCGGCTTCTCCTACCAGAGCACCGGCTGCTGGGGCAAGCTGATCTTCACCGAGCTTGGCAACTTGCCGAAGGAACTGACGCAGGAGGGCCTGCCACCCGTCCGCCAGTTGCCGCTGAAGCTCACCTTCGACATGCCGAAACAGGCTGAAGTCTCGATCGTGCTGATCGACGAGAAGGGCGACCGCGTTCGCAACATCATCGCCAGCCAGGTTCGCCCGCGCGGCACCGTGACTGAATCGTGGGACGGGCTGGACGACGCCGGCCGCGTCCTCCCGTCCGGCTCATACACATGGAAGGGCCTGCACCACGACAAGTTCGAGGCGAAGTACGTCCTCTCGGCCGGCAATTCCGGCACGCCCGGCTACCACACCCCCGACGGCAAGGGCGCGTGGGGCGGAGATTGGGACAACCCGAAGGACGTCTGCTTCGCGGGCGACCGCGGCCTGATCGCCTGGGGGGTCGCCGAAGCCGGCCCCGGCATCATAATGATCGACGCGAAGGACCGCAAGCAGTGGGGTGGGCGGTTCGGCGCCAGCTACCTCGCCACCGACGGCGAATGGCTGTTCGCGAGCCTCACACACGAGAAGCAGATTCGCGCCTACAACGTGGCCGATGGCAAGCAGCTCAACTTCCTACGCGGCGAGATGTGGGCCGAGCACAACGCCGGCAACGAAACCGCCTGCACCGGCCTCGCGTTCGCCGGCGGGAAGCTGTACGTGGCCGATGCGAAATCGAACACCGTCACCGAATACCAGGGCCGCGAGGGGAAGATCATCCGCCGGATCAACGCACCCGGCGTCACATGGCTGGCCGCGTTCGACGCCAACACGCTGCTCGCCGTCAGCGGCGGAACCGTGCGGAAGCTGTCGCTCGCCGACGGCAAGCTCGCACCGTTCATCGCCGATCATCTCGACCAGCCGGCCGCCGTCGCCGCCGGACCCGACGGCACGGTCTACGTGAGCAACCACGGCAGATTGATGAACGTATCGGTGTTCGACAAGGCCGGCAAGTATCAGCGGAGCATCGGCAAGACGGGTGGCAGGGCACTGCCTCCCGAGCTATTCCCGAAAGAGGGGAACGCCAGCGGCGGCAGGCGCGGAAAGTGGGACCCCGACGCCATGCTCAACCCGCGCGGCCTTGCCGTCGATTCCCGCGGGCGGCTGTGGATCTGCGAAGACGACTTCCAGCCCAAACGGATCACGATCTGGGAAGCCGCATCCGGCAAGCTGCTCGACGAGAAGTTCGGCGCCTGCTACGTCTCCACGCCCGTCACCATGGACCCCGCCGATCCCACGCGCGTCTACACACAGAACGTCGAATGGGAAGTCGATCTCGACAAGGGGACCTGGAAGCCGGCGGCGATCATGATCGACGCCCGGCCGGACAGCGGTTACTTCTGGCCGCACATGGTGAACAACATCGTCTTCATCGCGACCAACGGCAAGCAGTACATGCACGCCGGGAACACACTGTACATACGGCGCGGCGATCACTTCGAAGCCGTGGCGGGCGTGTTCGGCCCCCGAAGCGGATTCACTTGGCGGCCCGGCGCGAAGACATGGGAGGAGGCCAACAAGATGCCCTACCTCCTGTGGGAAGACCGCAACGGCGACGGCATCATCCAGAAGGACGAAACCCGCGAGACGAAGATGTGCCCGCAACAGCCCCACGGCTGCTTCGCGCCCGACCTCACCATGTACGCCGCCGGCATGTACGGCGCACTCTACTGGCAGCGAATCTCCCCCAAACAGATCCTCGACAACGGCGTCCCCATCTACGACGACGCATCCTTCTTCCACGTCGACTACGTGACTCGCGAAGAAGCCAAGGTGCCCACCTACACCCACGACATCGCCGTCAATCCCGCCGATGGCTCCGTCCTGATGTACGCCGGGGCCGACATCAAGTTTATGGACAAGGCGGAAATCTGGCCCCTCACATGCTGGAGCAAGGACGGCAAGCTCCTCTGGCGCTACCGCAAAGGCAGCCGCTGGTACGACGCCTACGAATTCCCCATCCCCCAGCCCGGCGAGCTGTGGGGCACCACCAAGTGTATCGGCATTACGCCGCTGCCGGGCAACGGAGGCGGCATCACCGGCTTCTCCAGCTACCACGGAATGGTGCATCTCCTCACCTCCGACGGCATCATCATCGGCACGCTGATGAAGGACGGCCGCTCCGGCGAGACCGGGCCCGACCAGATCCAGTGCGAATGGTTCACCGGCCAGCTCGTCAAGGCGAAGAACGGCAAGTGGTACCTCACCGCCGGCGACCAGGACGGCCGCGTCCTCGAAATCACCGGGCTCGACACCATCACGCGGTTCGACGGCAAGCTCACCATCACCGAGCAGGACGCCAAGGCCGCCGCCGACGCTCTCGCCGAATGGTCCGCCCTCAAGGCCAAGGCACAGTCGCTCGTCATCAGCCGCACGCAGGGCACGCCCGACTGGCTGAACATCCGCGGCATCACCGTCGCCCTCGACGCCCACCGCGGATTCACCGCCAAGGCTGCCTACACCGCCGACAGCCTCATCATCAACTGCAAGGTCGACGCACCCTTCGAGCTGACCAACAGCATCCAGGAAACGCAGATGCTGTTCAAGGGGGGCAACGCCATCGACCTCCAGCTCGCCACCGACCCCAAGGCCGATGCCAAGCGCGACAAGCCCGCCCCCGGCGACGTCCGCGTCCTCATCACCCGCCGCGCCGGCAAGCCCATCGCCGTCGTCTACCGGCACAAGGTGGCTGGCTTCCAGGGTCAGCCCACCGTCTTCACCTCGCCCACCGGTCAGGAGTCGATCGATCAGATCGAAGTGTGGGACGATATCGCCCTCACCTGCGAGAAGACCGAGATCGGCTTCACCGCCGTCGCCACGGTGCCGCTCGCGAAGCTCGGCTGGAAGCCTGTCCCCGGCACCACCGTGAAAATGGACGTAGGCTACCTGTTCGGCAACCAGACCGGCAACGCCACATCCGTCCGCGCGTACTGGACCAACCACAGCTTCGCCAGCGGCGTCACGGCAGACGTCCCCCACGAGAGCCGCATCGAGCCTAACCAGTGGGGCCTGGCCACGGTGGAGTAGGGGGCAGGCGGCGAACCTTGTCTTCGCCCTCTCCCGGTGCACTAGGCCGTAGGGGCGAACCATCGTGTTCGCCCTCGTGGGATTGCGGTCATCGTGGATTCGGAAAAGGGCGAACACGATGGTTCGCCCCTACGGCCGCTATCGCCATTCCTGTGTCCCGCCTTTTTCCTTTCCATTCCGCGCCGCGTTTCGGATAATGGGTGAACGCGCAGTTTGCGGCATCGTCTCCCGCAGTTTCATAGGATAAACCCGCACCCATGAACATCTCGCAGCAATCGTTCCGCTACTCCACAGCCGGCCTCTGGCTGAAAGGCAACACTCACATCCACACGCCCGCATCCGACGGCGGCACTCCGCCCGACGAGGTGGCCCGGATGTATCGCGGGGCCGGCTACGATTTCCTCTTCCGCACCGATCACTGGGCCGCGCCCGAATGGGACCAGCTCGCCGATCCCGCGCCG
>DATKYA010000543.1:0-7208 GCA_035528775.1 Planctomycetota bacterium
CCTGGATGCGGCTGTAGCCGGAAGGCTGGAAGATGCCGTTGTTCACCAGCCAGGTGCCGGCGAACGGCGGATAGTAGGAGTAGTTGATAGACCACGTTTCGGTGCCGTTCTTGGCGATGAAGCCGGTGCCGGCGTAGTTGACGTAATAGTACGGGCCGGTGTAGCCGAAGGTGCAGCCTTCGCCGACGTTCATCACGAGGCGGCTGGCGGTGCCGCTGATCTCAAACGCATCGCACGTCACGTCGGCAAGCACATCCAGCGTGTTGTTGACGGCGGCAGTTTGCTCCCAGCGAAGCTTGGCGAGATTGGCGGGGACGTCGACGGTGATGATGCGTGCGACGTCGGTGGAGCCGATGACGACTTCATCGCCTACGCCGGGGACGGCGCCGTGGTTCCAGTTGGTCGGTTCGGACCAATAGCCGCCGGCGGCAGGATCGCCGTTGCCCCACCAGATGAAGGGGCCGGGGATCCATTGCCCGCCTTCCTCGACGGTGACGAGCGGATTGCCTTCGCCGTCCTTGGGGAAGAACAGTGCGGGGCCTTCGAGGGTGGCGCCGGCCTGGACGGTAACGGGGCTGGCAATGGGCGCGGCAATCCGGAGCGTGCCGGCGGCCACGATCGTCGGCCCGGCCCAGGTGTTTCCGGAGCCGCCGACCGCCACGGTGCCCAGGCCTGCCTTGGTGAGCGCGCCGGTGCCGTTCAGCCCGCCCATGAGGGTGCCGAGCACGCCGGATTCCGACCCGATGCTTGTGTCGCCGTCAATGGTGACGGGCTTGGGGTTGACGGCGTTGGTTCGGAACCGCATGGCGCCCACGCCGTTGAAGCCTGGCCCGCTGAGCGTGTAGGCGTTGGCGTGCCACAGGGCGTCGACGTGGCCGTCGTAGTCCATCGTGCCGCTGCCGTCTTCGTTGCTGACGACCTTGATCCGGCCGGTGTTGGGCGTGCGGCTGTAGCCGCCGAATCTGACGATGCCGTTGTGGATCTCCCACGTGCCGTAGAACGGCTGGTAGCCGTTGTAGTTCACGCTCAACGACGTCGTCCCGGTCTTGATGATCCGGTCGGTTGCGCCGCCCGTCATCCACATCAGCGTGTTGCCGGTTTGCTGATACGTGAAGACGTGCCCGTTGAGGAGCATGGCGGACCTGTTTTCGGTGCCGGCCAGGATCAACTGCCTGATGGTCAGGTTGGCGCCCAGCGAGATGTTGTTGCACTGGGCAGCGCTGCGCGTCTGCTGCACGTTCAGTGTATCCACCGTCACCGGCACGTCAACCGTGACCGTGCGAGTGCCGGCGGTGACATTCGGCAGAACCGCCGTGTCCGCTTCGCCAGGAACCTTATCGGGACTCCAGTTCTCAGCGACCGACCAATTCCCGCTGTTGTTCGAATTGCCGTTGCCGTCCCAGGTGATAGTTTCCGCGTGCGTAGCCACGGACAGCACAATGCACAGGAACAGCGCAATCATGATTCTGCTCATATTATTCTCCTGCCAAGTCAGTTGAAAGCCCACGAAACTGCGTGAACGACTCAAATCCAGCAGTGTTCTGCCATCGCACCTCCCCGGCTATTGCCGATACAGGGTCTAAATGGACTGAATGGACTGAATGGACATAGTGGACTCAGATGAACCAGTGATTGATGATCCAGGGGCGAACACAAGGTTCGCCCCTACGGTTCATCGCTCGTCGTTTCGCGTTCATCCGCTCATCATTCAGCATTGCCCTACGGGCATTGAGCGTGCACTTGGCCACCGTCAGGGCAGTGCCCTCCTCGTTGAAGACGATGCGCTTGCTGTTGGTCGGGTTGATGTCCTTGATGGTCGTGTTGGTGAGCGTGACCGTGCTGGCGCTGGTGGCATAGACGGCGCACGCTTCGGTCGATGCGGGGGCATCGGCGACGGCGGTTATCACCATGCAGATCCTGAGCCAGTTGTTCATCTGAACGTTCTCTTGTTCAATACGTGTCAACGTGCTCTTGCGGAAGCGGAAGGCTCCGCCGCCCAAGAGAAGAATCACCTGGCGCGCAACATCCTGATTGCACCCAGCAGGCTGCCCAAAAAGCACATCAACGACCAGGGAACGGATTTTGCGCCTGTGCACCTCCTCGGCTTCTCGCCGGAAAAACGGGTTCTTCTGATTGTGGGCAAGCCACGTATTGCGGCCGCGGTATGTGCTGCGGTTACAGTGTACGTTGCGGCCGCGCGATATATTGCGGTCACATCGCGCATCGCGACCACGCCATGTATCGTGATCACAGGACGTAGGGGCGAAACTTGTGTTCGCCCTCTTCAAATCGGGATTTGGCCGCATGACCCCCGGTGTGAATTCAGCAGTACCGTCTGCCAGCCCTATGTTATATTGTAGCACGTAAATCGTCACATGTCAAGCTGATGGAGCGGATTTTTTTCTGTTTTCTGCGACCACACCGCAAGACGCAATGCCGAACCGGCCACGGCCGGGTACGGAGCAGCGTGCGGAGTGTCCTTGACGAATCCCCCGGATTCCGATATAATCGGATACCACAGTGAAGATCGTTCGCCGCGATCAGCGAGAGGCGCTCCATGATCATCCGAACGCGCGCGTTTGCCAGGGCCGGCCTCGTCGGCAACCCGTCCGACGGCTATTTCGGGAAGACGATCTCGATCATCATCCGCAATTTCGCGGCGAACGTGACCCTATGGGAATCGCCCGAGCTCGAGATCCTGCCGGGCGCGAACGACGGCGGCCGCTACGCCAGCCTCGACGAGTTGCTGGCGGGCATCCGCACCGACGGCTACTACGGCGGCGTGCGGCTGATCAAGGCGATCACCAGGCGGTTTGCCCTGTATTGCCGGCAGAACGGCATCGAGCTGGAACCGAAGAACTTCACGGTCCGCTACGAGAGCGACATCCCCCGGCGCGTGGGTATGGCCGGCTCGAGCGCGATCGTGACGGCGACGCTCCGGGCGCTGATGCAGTTTTACGAGGTCAGCATCCCGCTGCCCGTGCAGCCCGGCCTGATCCTCAGCGCCGAGCGCGACGAGCTCGGCATCGGGGCGGGCCTCCAGGACCGCGTGATCCAGACCTACGAGGGAGCAGTATACATGGATTTCGACCGCACCCTGCTCGAGAAGCAGGGCTACGGGCAGTACGAGCCCCTGGATCCGGCATTGCTGCCGCCGCTGTTCATTGCCTACGACACGAGCCTGAGCGAAGGCTCGGAGGTGTTTCACAACAACATCCGCGAGCGATTCGACCGCGGCGACCGTGACGTGGCGGATGCGATGCGGCAGTTTGCGGACCTTGCGGAACAGGCCCGGCAGGCGATGCTGGCAGGCAGGCCGGGGGACGTCGGCCCCCTGATGTCCCGCAATTTCGACCTCCGCCGCAGCCTCTACAGGCTGAGCGCCCGCAATATCGAGATGATCGAGATCGCCCGGCGGCTGGGCGCCCACGCCAAGTTTGCCGGGTCCGGCGGAGCCGCCATCGGCACCTATGCGGATGAAGCCGCATACGCCCGGCTCGCTAAAGCGTACCGCGCCGCCGGATTCGAAATCTTCAAACCGAAGATCGAGTAGGTGGCTTGGGGCTTGGGGCCGAAGAAAGCGGCATGCCACAAGTCCACTTGGTCCACTGAGTCCACTTGGTCCACTGCGTTTACACAGGCGTTGCCTGCAGCCTGTGCCCTGTTCGGAAAGGAGATGTGTTATGACGCGGAGATCCATCCTTGTGAGTGCGATCGCGGGATCGCTGGTATTCCCCCTGCTGGTCGCCGGATGCGGAACCAGCCAGTTGCAGCGGCACAAGGATGAGCTTGCGCGCTCCGAGCGGGGGCGGTCGCTGTACATAAAGTGCCTCGCACTCAGCCTGCTCCCCCGCACGGACGTATTCAACGTAAACGAGCCGGTGGTGATCGACTACCGGATCACCAACGTCAGCTCGACGTCGGATATGCCGGGCGACATCAGCCTGTACAGCGAGTTCCAGCGGGAAGGCTTCCTGCTCACCTTCGAGCTTTACCGGCTGGCCGGCCAGCGCGAGCCGGTGCACGCCTCGCCGAAGCTCGAACTGAAGCCGAGCGAAGACCTCCCTAGGTTCTCCCACTACGTGAAGCTTCAGCCCGGCTTCTTCCACGGACGGCCCATCCAGATCGAAACCGGCAGGCTCAAGCCCGGTATCTACGAGATGACTGCCCGCTACGACAGCGAGCAGAAGGAGTGCCTGCTGTCGTACCGGATGACGGTCGACAAGATCAACCTGCTGGGAGCCGACGACGCTTTCGTGACGCTGTGGACGGGCAGCTTGAAGTCCAATACGATCGTCTTTGAGGTGGTGAAGTAGAGAACCAATGATGAATGATGAATGATGAAAGAGGCGGGGGCACACGCCGTGTGCCCCTACATGATTCATCATTAAAAGGCGATCCCGATGTAGGGGCGGACGGCGTCCGCCCCGGGGCACACGCCGTGTGCCCCTACATGATTCATCATTTCTTCCGAGGCCGCCATGGATGAGATCAGGACGGATCTGTTCACGCTACGGATTCCGGGCGAGGCGCATTGCCTGTGGTCGCTGAAGGCGAAGGGGGCGGGCAAGGCGATTGAGATCGGGCCGCCGTCGTTCGAGATCGACGGCCGCACGAAGCGAGCCGCCTTGCGGATTGTCGCCCCCGCGCGCGAGCCTCGCCGCCTGGGCAACGGCTGCACCGAATACGCGTTCGAAGGCGGTTTCGCGGGCGACCGCAACCTATCGCTCGAAATCGTCTTCCGCGTGGCCGCCGGCTGCCCCGTCGTTCGCTTCCGCTACACGCTGAAAAGCGACGCCACGTACCGCCTCACAAAGAATTCCGGCCGCGACGCACTCACCTACTTCACCTTCTCGCTCGCCGATTTCCCCGAGGCGAAGGAAGTCCGATTCTCCGAATTCAACGAGATGGTGCACAGCTTCACGCTGTCGGAGCGGCCGCTGGCCGACAGCCAGTTCGACGACGCCCTGCGCGCGATGGGGCCGATGCTCATTGGCATGCGCAAGGGCCGCACCATGCTCGCCGCCTACGAGCACGGTTCGCAGGTGCCCGACGCGTTCGTCCAATTCGCCCTCGGCCGCAAGCGCGACGTGACCGTCGAAGCCGTGAAAGGCAACTACTGCCCCGGCCAGCCCATCGATCCCGAGCATCCCTGCGAGACGATCTGGATGCAACTGGCCGACATCCGCGGCGACGAGCACCAGCTCGCCCTTGCCTACCGTCAGTTCGTCCTCCGCCACTTCACCCAGAACGCCGAGAGCCGCAAGCCCTTCATCTTCTACAATACCTGGGCATGGCAGGAACGCAACAAGTGGTGGAACCACAAGATGTACCTCGACTCGATGAACCAGGAGCGCGTGCTCGCCGAGATCGACGTGGCCCACCGGATGGGGATCGACGTCTTCGTGCTCGACACCGGCTGGTACGAGAAAACGGGCGACTGGCGGGTAAACACGCAGCGGTTTCCCGACGGCCTGAAGGCGGTGCGCGAGAAACTCGCCGGCTACGGCATGAAGCTCGGCCTGTGGTTCAACCCGACCGTCGCCGCCGCGTCCAGCAAGATGCTGGCCAACCACCGCGAGTGCGTCATGTCGTGGCAGGGCCGCCTCGCCGGACCCTGGGAAATCTGGGAGACCGAGGAAAGCTACGGGCTGTGCCTCGCCAGCCGCTACTGGGAGGCGTTCGCCGACGAGCTCATCCGCCTCGTGAAGGACGTGGGCGTGACCTACTTCAAGTGGGACGCGATCGGGCAGTACGGGTGCGACTGCCCCGGCCACTTCCACGGCGACGCCGCCGCCGGCGAAAGCGAGCGGGCTCACAACTACGCCTTCAACGTCGGCCGCTACATGGCCCGCGTGGTCGACAAATTGTGCGCCGCATGCCCCGAGGCAATCGTAGATTTCGACATCACCGAGGGCGGGCGGTTCGTCGGACTCGGATGGCTGGCCGCCGGAAAATACTTCCTCATCAACAACGGCCCCTACTACCACAACTACAACATCCCCGCCGGCGAGATCTGGTCGAACATCTTCGTGTATCCCGGTCCCGCCCGCGGCTGGATCTGCCGCACGCCGCTGAGCTTCGACAAGTGGATCCCCTCCGTGCTCTTCCTCACGCATTACCTGCCCGACGACCCCGCCGACTCGCAGCTCATCAACGTCGCATCGCTCATCCTCGGGCAAAACGGCATCTGGGGCGACCTGCTCAGCATCTCCGACGAGGGCATCGCCACGTTCGGCACGCTGCTGCGCCTCTACAAGCAGGTGCGCGACGACATCACCGAAAGCTGCCCCGTCCGATCCGGCAACGTCGGCGGCAGCCCCGAAATCCACGAGAAGATCAACGCCGCCACCGGCCGCGGAGCCGTCTGCATCTTCTCCAGCGCCAAGGGCGAGTATACCTGCGTCACCGCCAACGAAGCCGACAAGCGCGTCTGGCATACCGACGGCGTATCCGTGAGCTTCGACAAGCAGGGCCGCGCCAGGATCACGGCACGGTTCGACAAGCCGGGGGCGGAGATTGTGATGTTTGGGGTGGAATGAGAGGCGGACCAATCGTAGGGGCGGCGAAACGTTTGGACTTCTCGATTATCTCAGGACCAATCGTGTGTGAACCGCCGAACGGTTCCGCATGAACCAACCACTTATATCGCCTAAACGTGCATCCTTGAACAGATCCCAACACAACAACGCTATTCACGGTGAAATGTGCGTGACGGTACGTAGGGGCGGGCTGAGGTGCGACCGTCTGCGGTCGCCCGAATCGCCCGCCCTTTCGTCTTCGGGATACAACGGGAAATCGTGGGATTGCCTCAAGCCTTGGTCAGCGGTAGCAGGCCCAAGTCTTCGGGCAATCCGAGCAGGGCGGGCGATTCGTGCCTCGCCAAGCTGATTGTGTCTCGCTAGTTTATCCCAAAACCAGCGTTGGTCAGCATTCCGGCGAGGCACTCAGCCCGCCCCTACCTGCGTCCACAGATCGTCTACAGACCTCATCTTCTCCTCTTTCTGTTTTTTCTTTGCGCAAATCCTGAGGTCGCTGGTACCTCCGGCTGCTCAAGTCCTCCAGCGGGAATGCCGATGGACAGAATACATGGGCCGATAGCCGTCAGCACCAGGATGGTGAACAAGGGGAAAGAACATGGCAAGGCGCATCCTGCGAATCATCACGATGCTCGCCGAGCAGGCCGTGTTCGGCCTGGCGGTGTTCAC
>DATKYA010000544.1:0-3920 GCA_035528775.1 Planctomycetota bacterium
CCACAGCATCAGCGGCGACTCCCCGATCCCCGTGCCGATCAGCGCCCGCTGGCCGGTCTCCGCCGCCGATGCCTTCGACTTCTCGAGCGCATCCGCGTCGAATTCGACCTGCCCGTCCTCGTACCACTCGATCATCAGCGGGATGTCCGCCGCCGTCTTCACCGGAAACGTCATCGGGTGCATCGACTGCGATTCCTCATCGAATCGCTCCGTCTGCTCCAGCGAACCGTGCCGCGTGCGGTAGATCCGCTGCGTCACGCCGTTTCGCTTGACCGTCTCAAACGACGTGTTCTTCCGCACGTCGCGCGTGGGCGGGCCGACGTAGGTGTGCTGATCCGAACCCGTCCACTCGATCACCGCGTTCGGATCCATCTCGCAGAACGGCCCCGACTGCGCCCGCGGATACGACCCGCCGATCTTCGGCCAGAACGGCAGCCGGTCCACCGCCTTCATTTCAATCGCCGCAAGCCATCGTTCTTTCGGAGTCATGCCGAATCCTCCGGGCTTCTGACCTCTGATCAGTTGGCCTCGACTCAGAAACTATCTCAAAACACACGACGGGACCATGTAGGGGCACACGGAGTGTGCCCCAGGGCGGACGCCGTCCGCCCCTACTTTGAGCTTTGAACTCTTAACTCCCAACTACTTGAAGAAGCACCGGTATTTCTCCGCCGCCTCGCAGATCGCCTCGATGTTCTCGAGCGGCACGTCAGCGCCGCATTCTGCCGTCAGCCAGAATCCACCCTCGGGCGAGCCGAGCTTTTCGACCGCCTCGCGGAAATGCTCGTCGATCTCGTGCGGCGTGCAGAACGGAAACATCTGCCGGTCCAGGTCTAGGTTCACACAAACCTTGCCCTTGCAGGCGCGGACGAGATTGTCCAGCCCGTTCGCTCGGATTTGCGGGTTCACCACGTTCACCCCGCAGTCGATCAGGTCGGGGATGATCTCCACGATATGGCCGTCGGTGTGCATGTGGACGTAGGACCCGGCCTTGCGGATCGGCCCGTAGATTTTCGCGAAGCACGGCTTCAGCCACCGCCGCCACTTCTCCGGGCTGATCGGCAGGCTCGTCTGCATCCCGAGGTCGTCCCCGAAGCCCACGATCTTCGGCAGCGGTTTTTTCATCAGCTCGTCGAGCTGGCGCATGTTGTAGCCCAGCACGATATCGATCAGCATCTGCAGCTCGGGCGGCTCCTCCGCGAAATCCACCATCATCTCCTCGAAGCCCCGCAGGTCGCACAGCCGCAGGTACATGAAGCCGTGGCGGAAGCCCGTGTTCTCCGCCGGCGCCTTCAGCGTATGCACCGCCTCTCGCGTGGGCACCGCGTGCTTCTTCACGATCGCCTCGCAGCCGGCGTTGATGTTGCTCCACACGCAGCCCCAGGCATCCACGTGATCTCCCGCCGCGTAGGTGCCGCCGATGTCGTCGAAATCGCGGCTGCCACGCTTGTACTCGCCGAACAGCACCGGGTGCCGCATCACCACCTCCTCCAGCCGCTCGCGATGCTTCTTCCACGCCGCCGGCAGCATATACACACCCACCGGAATGTGCTCCGGATACGTCCGTTCTATTGCTCTGACACGATCATCAGGTTCCAATGCATCATTCCTTTCTGTTCCACCGTCCTGCTCGTTTTTCTTCTTCGTGCATCTTTGTGGCTTCGTAACTTCGTGTCGAACCATCCGCCAATCCGCCATTCACCACATGTCATCGATCGTTCTGTCTCGTTGCCCTGTTCTTCTTTCCTCTTCGTGCATCTTCGTGCCTTCGTGTCGAACCATCCGCCAATCCGCCATTCACCACTTGTCGTCAATCGATCTTCTGTCGGCTTCCACCGCCTCGAACCACGTTTCCAGCTCGCGCAGCATCCGCGCGGCGCGTTCAGGCTCCGCCGCCGCAAGATCGTTTTTCTCGTGCGGATCGTTTTCGATGTTGAACAATTTCACCGGCGGGGCAGGCGGAATCCTGCGTGCCGGCTCACGATCGAGGCAGATCGTCGTCCGTGTTTCCGGGTTGCGCTTGCTCGCCACGTCGCGGTCGCATTCCTCCTTCGGCAGGTGCATCGCCTCGTTGATCACGGGCCGCACGAGCTTCCACGCGCCATCTCGCATGGCCGCGTTGCACTCGCCCACCGGCGTGTAGCGGTTCCACTGCCAGAACCGCCGCTCACACACCTTGCCGCGCTCGCCCCGCAACGCGGGTAGCACGTTCCAGCCGTCGAGCTTCAGACTCCCCGGCACTGCCACGCCCGCCGCGTCGCACAGCGTCGGCAGCCAATCGCAGAAATGCATCATCTGGTCGAACCGCCTGCCGCCCGCAAGCCCGCCCACCGGCCACCGCGCGATCGCCGGCACCCGGATGCCCCCCTCGTACACGAAGCACTTGGCTCCCGCGTAGTTGCAGTTGAACCGCGTGGTGCACATCTCGCCCGACCCGCCGAACTGCGGCCCGTTGTCGCTCGTGAACACCACGATCGTGTCATCCCCCAGCCCCTGCCGCTTCAGCTCGTCCAGCAGCATCGCGATGCCCGCGTCCATCCTGCGGATCATCCCGTAGATCAGGCTCACCGCCTTCGTGAACTTCCCCGTCTCCGCGAACGGCCGCACGTCCTCCTCAGGGCATTCGAACGGGAAATGCGGGGCGTTGTACGTCAGGTGGAGGAAGAATGGCGCCTTCGCGTGTCGCCGGATGAAATCGACCGCGTGCTCGCTCAGCACGTCCGTCAGGTAGCGGCCGTCGGCCTTCTTGAAGCTGCCGTTGCAGTCGAGCGTCCAGTCGTAGTAGTCCCACCATCCGCCGCGAAACCCTGCAAACTCGTCGAAGCCGCGGGCGTTCGGATGATAGCGCGGGTCGGCCGCGCCAAGGTGCCACTTGCCGATGACGCCCGTGGCGTAGCCCGCATTCTTGAACAGGTTGGCGACCGTCGTCTCCCGCAGCGCCAGCCGGTCCAGCCCGCGTGCGTCCAGCGTGTCGATCGCACCCGTCCGGTGCGGATACCGGCCCGTCATCAGCCCGGCCCGGGCCGGTGCGCACACAGCCGACGCCGAATAGTGCTGCGTCAGGCACACGCCCTCCGCCACCAATCGGTCCAGCGTCGGCGTCTGCGTCAGCCCGTCGTTGAACACGCCGAAATCGCCGTAGCCCATGTCGTCGGCCAGCATGAACACCACGTTCGGTTTGCGCATGACGCCAGTCTCCTCAGTGAACGCACGACTCGTACTCGTCCGCCGCCTGCCGCACCTGCGTGGCCAGCAGCCATTGCAGCACACGGTCGCGCAGCTCCGCGACGATGGTCTCCACGTCGTTCCTGCCCGCGAGATTCGCTTCTTCACGCGGATCATCCTGCATGTCGTACAGCTTCAGCACGTCCCCATTGCTGTCGAGCACCATCTTGAGGCGCTCGTCGCGGACCATCGTGCGGTTGTTGATCTCGCTGAACACGGCGTCGTGGTGGGGCGCCTGCGGGTCGGCCAGCAACGGCATCAGCGACCGCCCGAACGCCTTCGCCTTCGGCTCGCACCCCGCCAGCTCCAGAATCGTCGGGAAAATGTCGACCAGGCTCGCCGGCCGTTCGCACACGCTTCCCGGCCCGGCCGGGCACACGCCGTGCGCCCCTACGGTTGGCGGCCTGACGATCAGCGGCACGTGAACCGATTCCTCATAGAACACGCCCTTGTGCAGCCGGCCCTTGTCGCACAGCATCTCGCCGTGGTCCGACCACAGGATGATCGCGGTGTTGTCGAGCATGCCGCGGCTGGCCAGCGCCTCGATGATCCGCCCGATCCACCAGTCGACGTGGCTGATCTTGGCGTAGTACAGGGCGCGGATGCTTCCGTTGATCTCCGGCGTGATCTTCAGCGAGTCGTTCTGCATGCGTCGCTGGTGCGACGCCGCCGGCTCCGGCACCCACGGCCCGGGC
>DATKYA010000545.1:0-7667 GCA_035528775.1 Planctomycetota bacterium
GTGGAGGGCCCGTTGTCCCAGGGTGCGTTGCCGCCGTTGCAGGCCCATCCGCGCAGCCGCAGGCCGATGCCGGGGTGCGTGATCGCGCGCCACGTGTAGTCGCCGGGTTCAACCGGCTGGCCCGGCGTGCGCCAGTTCGGCGTGGTCAGGCCGTCCCATTTTACCTCGTGCTCGCCCTTCGTGTAGAATGCCCAGTTCAGCAGGTGCCGGGCAACCGCGCCGTCCTTGTCGTAGATGTTCAGCGACACGTAGCCGTCAGCCGGCATGGTGAACTTGATCGGCTTGAACCCGGGGATTTCCTTCACTGCCACGAGGCCCGCCCAGTCCGCAGCGGGCAGGCCGTTTTCCATGGTGACGGGAAACTCGCGATGGTCGGCCAGCCGCAGCTTGCGCGGCTGCAGCTTGCCCGCCTTCTCCAGCGTGGCGATCCCCCACTGCCCGTACGCACGGAACGTGAACACCCGGTCCGGCACGATGTTCGGCAGGAAGATGTCCTTGATCGTCACGCGGCCGGCTGCCCCGGCGGTGTAGTTCGGCTCGAGGGCCATCCGCATCTGGTCGCCGGGCTGCAGCGGCTGGCCGTCGCTGGTAAGAATCGCCCACGGGAGGGAGATCTCCTGCACGTAGCCCTTGCCGTTCTCGTAGGCGGCGAATTCCTGCTGCGCGCCCTTCTCCTGTGCGTCGCGGATGTTGCCTTCCTTGAAGTCGCGACCATATGCAACGTCGACGACGTCCTGCCCGTCGCGGTCGCGCCAGGCAGTGACGTGCGTCACACGTTCCTTGCCCTTCTGCTCGTAGTGCGTGATGAACCGCACCTGCAGGCAGTCGCCCTGGAAGCCCATGTCGCCCTTCGACGAGCCCGGGTTGTTCAGCGGGGCAGGGTCGTTCCACCGGGCGAGCAGGTAGATGTTCTTCGCATCATATATCGCGTGGAACCACACGCCGTACTGATCGCGCAGGTTCTCCACGTCGTTCACGGCGAAGATGCCGCCGGTCAGGTCCCAGTCGTCGAACTTGCCGTCGATTACCACCTTGCCGGGCGCCGGCAGGATGCTCATCCCCTGGTTTTCCGTCTCCGTGGCGAGCAGCGTTGAAGCGCTCAGCACGCACAGGCACGTCGCAAGCCCAATCGATAGCGTTCGCATTTGTTTTTCCTTTCCGAAGTTTGCGGAATTTCCCCGGGACCGGGATTCACGGTTCCGACAACGTGATAATCATACTGAATGAGCCGGCGAAAACCAGTGGGAATTCGGCGCGGTGGCGCCCGGTTCGCCGGATGGAAACCGTTGCACATTGCCCGCGATTCGTGTATAACAATGGTAGCAGGCGCGCGCCGCCCAAGCTCGCACGACCACGCTTCCCTCAGGAGCGGATTCATGCTGCACGCAGTCACGAAGAAACAAGGCTGGATCGCCATTAATCCGCCCTACGCCATCCTCGACGGCGAGGCGGAAGTGGCCGAGGTGCACTACGCCCCGGCAAGCCGGCGCGGCCAGGTGATCGCCGACGGCCTGACATACGACGCCTATTCTCAGGGAGCGTTCGTGCCAACCTATGTGCTCGACCTCGAGGGCGCCCCGCTGGTGGAGGTCCGCCGCCCCAGGTTCTTCACCCTCTCCCATACCGTCGCGTGTACCGGCGGCCAGACGTACACCCTGCGCCCCGCTTCATTCTTCAGCCGCCGCTACCTGCTGCTCGACAACGGCCAGCCGGTCGGCGAGATCCGCCCCGAGGGATTCTGGGGCGTCCGCTTCGTCATCGACCTGCCCCCCGTCATCCCCGTGCCCGTGCAGGCGTTCCTGTTCTGGGTGGTCAGGACCATCCGCGAGCGCAACAAGAATTCAGACTGATCGCCTTGGGAAAGCCCGCAGGCGGGCGATCAAGTTCGGCGAATTTGCCTTGAATATTCTTGCCCTTTCTGGTATCCTCCATGTATGCTCAGATACCGCTTAGCTCACCTTCTTGATTGAATTAGCAGGGTTTCCCGGCCGAGGAACTATGCCCCGGAAATTGATCAAGCCCAAGGAGCTCGACGAGCTCCAGGATCTCGCGCGCACCATTGGGATCGAGACCAGCGACACCTACTCGATCAACGTGGCCGATCGCCTCAAGCGCCTGCCCCCGTACCTGTTCGGCAAGCTGAATCACCTCAGATACGAGAAGCGCCGGGCAGGAATCGACGTCATCGATCTGGGCATGGGTAATCCCATCGACGCCACGCCCGAGCCGATCGTCGACAAGCTGTGCGAGGCCGTCAAGGACGCCCGCAACCACCGCTATTCGGTGTCCGTCGGCCTCTACAATCTCCGCCGCGACTGCGCCAACCACTACGAGCAGATCTGGGGCGTGAAGCTCGATCCCTCGAAGGAGATCATCGCCACCATCGGCTCGAAGGAAGGCTTCTCCCACATGTGCCTGGCAATGCTGGGCCCCGGCGATACCGCCCTCGTGCCGAACCCCGCCTTCCCCATCCACGTCTACAGCGTGGCACTGGCCGGCGCAAACGTGGTGAGCTACCCGGTCAACGACGAAGAACAGACGCTCCGCGATATCTCGTTCATCTGCAAGGTGCTGTATCCCAAGCCCCGGGTGCTGATCATCAACTACCCGCACAATCCGTCGACGGCCACCGTGGAGCTGGCGTTTTTCGAGGAAGTGGTGGGGCTTGCGAAGAAGCACAATTTCCTGGTGATCCACGATTTCGCGTATTCGGAGACGACGTTCGACGGCTGGAAGGCGCCCAGCTTCCTCCAGGCGAAAGGCGCGATCGAGGTCGGCTGCGAGTTCACCACGCTCTCCAAGAACTACAGCATGGCGGGCTGGCGCATCGGATTCTGCGCCGGCCATCCCGACATGGTGCGGGCGCTCGGCAAGATCAAGGGCTACTACGACTACGGCATCTTCCAGCCCGTGCAGATCGCCGCGATCATCGCGTTCCGCCATTGCCAGGAATACGTGGAGAAGATGAAGCAGATCTACCAGCAGCGGCGCGACGTGCTGTGCGACGGCCTCGCCCGCTACGGCTGGAACATCCCCAAGCCGAAGGGCACGATGTTCGTGTGGGCGCCGATCCCCGAGGAATTCCGCCACATCGGCTCGATCAACTTTGCCCTGAAGCTGATCGAGGAAGCGGAAGTGGCGGTGGCGCCCGGCCGCGGGTTCGGCGACGCCGGCGAAGGCTTCCTCCGGATCGCACTCGTCGAAAACGACAAGCGCCTCAAGCAGGCCGTCCGCCAGATCGGACGCTGCATACGGGGCGGGAAGGGGTGAAAAGGTGATGGGATGATGGGATGACGGGATGATGGGATGATGGTAAGAACGTGAGGACTGGGTGGGTTCGTCCACTTGGTCCACTGCGTCCACTTGAACACGCGGGAAAGGCAGGAACACAGTAAGAGGAAAGGAGGAGCGGCGAAATCGCGAAGACAGAGCGGACAGGGAGCCCGAAGTCACAAGCCAGTGTTCTGGATTCTGGCTTTCGGCTTCTGAATTCTGAATCTGACTTCTGATTTCAGCTAGAATGGCATGAAAAACATACTGCGAAAGACGTTCCGCGGTGGAGTCCACCCGGGCGATTATAAGGAGCTGTCGAAAGACCAGCCGATCACGCCGGCGCCGCTGCCGAAGCAGGTGATTCTGCCGGTCAGCCAGCACATCGGTGCGCCGGCCAAACCGATAGTGGCGAAAGGCGATACGGTGAAGAAGGGGCAGGTGGTTGCCGAGGCCGCCGGCTTCGTCTCCGTGCCGGTTCACGCGTCCATCTCCGGCACAGTGTCGGCCATTGAGCCGCGCCCCCACGCCCTCGGCCAGAAGGTCAACTCCATCATCATCGATTCCGACGGCCAGGACGAATGGCTGCCCGGCCTGCTCGGCGAGAACGACATCGACAGCCTCAAGCCCGACGAGATCAAGCAGAAGGTGCTGGCCGCCGGCATCGCGGGCCTGGGCGGGGCCACGTTCCCCACGCACGTCAAGCTCAGCCCGCCGGCCGACAAGCCCGTCGACTCCGTCATCATCAATGCCGTCGAGTGCGAGCCGTTCCTCACGTGCGACTACCGCATCATGCTGGAGCGGCCGGCCGACGTCGTTTCCGGTCTGCGGCTGGTGATGAAGGCCGTGGGCGCAAAGACCGGCTACATCGCCGTCGAAGCCAACAAGCTCGACGCCTACGAGAAGCTGCGTGACGCCTCCGCCGCCTGGCCCGAGATTTCGATGGTCCTGCTGGAGGTGAAGTATCCGCAGGGGGCGGAGCTGCAGTTGATCGAGGCCGTGCTCGGCAAGCAGGTGCCCTCGGGCAAGCTGCCGTCGGAAGTGGGAGCCTACGTGCAGAACGCGGGCACCGCCGCCGCCATCTACGAGGCGTGCCGGTTCAACAAGCCGCTGGTCGAGCGCTGCGTCACCGTCACCGGTACGGGAGCCGGCAAACCGGCCAACCTCATGGTGCGGCTGGGCACGCCGATCGCGTCGCTGATGGAGCTGTGCGAGGCGTCGCCCGACATCAAAAAGCTGATCCTCGGCGGCCCGATGATGGGCCTGGCGCAGAGCACGTCCGAGGTGTCCGTCACCAAGGGCACGTCCGGCATCCTGCTGCTCGTGGGAGCGCAGGAATTTGACTACGAGCCGTGCATCCGCTGCGGCCGGTGCGTCGAGCACTGCCCGATGCGGCTGGTTCCCAGCGACCTCAGCATCATCTGCGAGGCCGGCCGCGTCGAGGATATGTTGGCCAGCGACATCATGGACTGCAAGGAGTGCGGGTGCTGCGCCTACGTGTGCCCGGCCCGGCGGCCGATCGTGCAGTGGATCAAGCTCGGCAAGGCCCACCTTGCCCGGCTGAAAGCGAAGAAGCCGGCGTAGCCTGACGCGCGGCGCGCGGCGCGTGGCGCGTGGTGCCTTTTTCACCGCGAAGACACGAAGGGTACGAAGGAACACGAAGAAGAATCAGATCACGGATAAAGCCCATAGCCTTCCGGGAGTCCGATGGCAAGACTTGTTGTCAGTACGTCGCCGCACATCAGGGCGGAGGAATCGATCCCCACGATCATGTGGACGGTCGTGCTCGCACTCACTCTCCCCGGGATGTTCGGCGTATATATTTTCGGGACGAAGGCCCTGCTGCTGATCGCGATCAGCGTGGCGGCGGCGGTCGTGACCGAGCACGTCATCCAGAAACTGCGGGGCAAGCGATCGACGATCGGCGACGGCTCCGCGTTGGTGACCGGTCTGCTGCTGGCATACGTGATCTCGCCGGGTGCGGCGTGGTACGTGCCGCTGATCGGCTCGGTGTTTGCCATAGCCGTCGTCAAGTTCGCGTTCGGCGGGCTGGGCATGAACATCTGGAACCCCGCCCTGATGGGCCGGGCGTTCGTGATGTCTGCCTACATCCTACTGATGACGGCAAGCTGGATCTACCCGAGGCCGCAGTTGATCCTGGGCGAGCTTCGGCGCGGTGGCGAGGTGCTGCACGCCGGCCCCGAGGCCACCACCACCGCCACGAAAAAGCTCGATCCCCAGGTCTTCGCCACCACCACCGCCACGCCGCGTGCCGCCGTCCGCAAGGAAATCCTCGACGCCAAGGACCCCGACTGGGACGGCTGGAAAGACATCAAGACCGCCGGCAGCAAGCCGTCAGACTGGCTGCACCGGATCTACGAGCGCAACAAGACCAGCTATCTGGACTTGTTCATCGGCACCCGCGGCGGCTGCATCGGCGAGACCGGCTCGATCTGGCTGATTCTCGGCGGGCTGTTCCTCCTGTACCGCCGGATCATCTACTGGCAGGTGCCCGCGTTCTGCATCGGCACGGTGGCGCTGCTGAGCTGGGCGCTGCCGGTGAAGCTCGCCTACGGCACGGCCTGGTTCGCAGGCGATCCGCTGTTCGCTATCCTGTCGGGCGGGCTGATGCTCGGGGCGTTCTTCATGGCTACCGACATGGTCACCTCGCCCGTCACGAAGAAGGGAATGGCGATCTTCGGCATCGGATGCGGCGTGCTCACCGTGATCATCCGCAACTACGGCGGCTACCCCGAAGGCGTGTGCTACGCCATCCTCCTGATGAACACCGCCGTGCCGCTGATCGACCGCTACGTCAAGCCCCGGAAGTACGGAGCCACCGCATGAAAGACACCACCAAGTATCCGCTGGTGCTGTTCCTGGTGTGCGCGGCGGCGGGACTGGCGCTGTCGGTCACGTTCGCACTCACCTACGACACGATCCAGCTCAAGGACAGGCAGAAGGCCGAGAAGGCGATCATCAGCGCGTTCTGGAACGTCGAGTCGCCCGATGGCGTATCGTGGAACAACTTCGGCAAGCTCGAAGGCACCGAGGACGTCTACGTGGCCTGGAAGGACTCCTCCAAGACCGAGGTGCTCGGTTACGCCGCCCAAGGCGAGGCCAAGGGCTATTCCAGCACCGTGAAGGTGATGGTTGGCGTGCAGCCGGTCGGCCCGTCGCAGTATCGCATCCTGGGCATGAAGGTGGTAGCCCAGCAGGAGACGCCCGGCCTCGGCGCGCGCGTCAGCGAAGTGGAAAGCAATCAGACGGTGTGGACGGCCCTCGCGTCGGTATTCGAGGCCGGAGAAGGCGAGAAGCCCGAAGTCACCCCCGAGCTGGAGGCTGCCGCCCGCGAACTCGGAGTCAGCCCCGAGGCCTTCCCCGCACGGCCCGCGTTCCAGTCGCAGTTTGCCGGCAAGCTCGTCTCCGTGAAGGACGGCAAGCTCGCCGGGCTGAACCTCGAGTCCGCCGGGAAGCCCGCCGACGAGCACATCGTCGACGCCATCAGCGGTGCCACCATCTCGTCGAAGGCCGTCACCGGCGCCGTCCGCAGCGCCATCATCAAGATCAATAACGCAGTGGAAACGACCCAGAAAAACTGACATGAACGACGATCAGCCCATTTCCGATCAGCAAGCCGACCCGGCCCCCCAGCACGATTCACCCAAGCCGCAGGAGCCGCCCGCGGCTGATGAGCCGCAGCCCCTGGACGCACAACCCGCCGTAGGGGCGAACCTTGTGTTCGCCCAGGACGACAAACAACCCCCGGACGCGCAACCTGCCGACGATGAGGCCGCCGTAGGGGCGAACCTTGTGTTCGCCCAGGACGACGAACAACCCGCAGACGCGCAACCCGGCGACGAGCAACTCCCCGAAGAGGTCGCCGTGCAGGACGTCGAAGACCGCCCCCTGCCCGCGTGCGCCGACATCAAGCCTGTTCTCGAAGCCCTGCTGTTTGCCGCCGACGGCCCCGTCACGGCCAGCCGCCTGGCCGAGGTCACCGGCAGCCCGCCAGCCGCCGTCAAGCAGGCACTCGCAGAACTGCAGGTCAGCTACAACCTCGAGGGCCGCGGCTTCACCCTCGAGGAAATCGCCGGCGGATACCAGTTGTTCTCCCGGCCCAAATACGCCGAATGGATCGAGCGATTCCAGCGCAAGCAGACTCGGACCAAGCTTTCCGGCGCCGCCCTCGAAACGCTCGCCATTATCGCTTACAAGCAGCCGATCGGCCGCGCCGACATCGAATCCGTCCGCGGCGTGCAGGCCGGCCCCATCCTCCGCATGCTGATGGACAAGGGCATGATCCACATCGTCGGCCGCCAGGAAGTGATCGGCAGGCCATTCCTCTACGGCACCACGCGCCGGTTCCTCGAGCATTTCGGCCTCAAGTCGCTGGC
>DATKYA010000546.1:0-2990 GCA_035528775.1 Planctomycetota bacterium
CTCGGGGAACGCCCGGTATCCTTCGCTCGAAAACGCCCCCGTGAGGCACGCCGCCACCGCCGCCGCGCACACCGCCAGAAATACGATGCACACCTTCACCAGCGCCTCGGGCGAGAGGCCCGATGGCGGGGCGTGCGGCGCAGGGCTGGGCGTGTGGGCATCAGGCAGATTGGTCATGGTTGCGCGGGCGCTTTCAACAGGAAGAAGATTCAGGCTGAGGCCGCGAACGATGGTATCGATTGCTGGAACGCCGAAACCCGGCTTTGAACTCTTGACTCTGAACTCTTAACTTTTAACTTTTAACTCTAGATCCTGAACTTGTCCGCCGGGAATCGATTTGATCTCGAATACCGATTCCGCGGCCGGCGCAGGAACGTCGGCACGTCGATGTTCACGCCCTCGTAGATGAAGGCACCGTCGGGGGCGGCCTCCTGCTCCGGGGGCGGGCCTTTCGGCTGGGATTTCCTGGCCGTGAAGCCCGACAGCAGCACCGTGGCAAGCACCTCGTCGGTCAGCTCCGGGCGGATGTCGACGCTCAGCAGGTAGTCGCCGTCGGTGGCGATTCCGCCGATCGAACGGGCGGCGTTGTCGACCTCCGCCAGCGTCAGCTTGTCGCCGCCGGAGACGTGCAGCAGCACGTTCGCCGCCGCGTGGATGCGATAGACGTCGAGGAACGATGAATGGCAGGCCTGGCGGATGGCGGCTTCCACGCGGTTGTCGCCCTTGGCCCTGCCGACGCCGATGATCGCTCCGCCCGGCTCGGCCAGCACGCGGCGCAGGTCGCCGAAGTCCAGCCGCATCATGCCCGGGTTGGTGATCATCTGCACCAGCGAGGTGGCGGCGACGGCGGCGTATTCTTCGGCGGAGACGAAGGCGTCCTTGAAGCTCATCTCGCCGGCGGTGGCGCTCGGCGGCAGCATGCACGGGATGCGCACCACCGCCTCCGAAAGCTGTGCCGCACGCCGCAGTGCCTCGTATGCCTGCTGCACCTTTGCCGACGATTCGAACGCGAACGGATCGATGGCGGCCACCACCGTGGTCGCGTGCTGGTCGCGGGCGTACTGCGCCACGACGGGAGCCGCACCGGCGCCCGTTCCGCCGCCGAACGACGCCGTGATCACCGCCACGTCGGGGTCGCCGATCAGCTTCTTGATCGCGGCCTCCGCCTGCTCGGCCGCGCGGCTGCCGATGTCCGGCCGCTTGCCCGTGCCGCGCCCTTCCGTCTCGTCGGCGCCGATCAGCAGCGATTCCACCGGCTGATACGCCGACAGCGGATAGCGATCGGTATCGATGAACCGGTACTGGTGGTTCGCGTTGTGCTCGCGGATTCTGCTCGCCAGCCTGCAGCCCACCGTGCCCACGCCGATGATGACCGTCTTCTGTACCTTGTCGTCCGCCATATCAGAAGAACTCCCGTATGCGGTTGTACACCTTGAGAACGGCATCGACCACCGGGTTCGGCTGCTGCTTCTCGATGAGGCTTCGCACGCGGACGCCGTATGCCAGCAGGCCGACGGCCGTGGCGAAGGCGGGGTTCTCGCCCAGGACCGGGTGGTTCGTGAACGCTTTCGCCCTGCCCACGCGGGCGCCGGTGTCGAACACCTGCTCGGCCTTGTTGGTGATTCCCTTGAGCAGTGCCGTACCGCCGGTGAGCACGACGCCCGCCGTGCTGTAGTTTGCGGAGCCCGACTTCTGGATTTCCTTCTTGGCGATCTCGAACATCTCCTCGACGCGGCACTCGATGATGTAGCACAGCTTGCCCAGCGTGCACTTGTGCGGCACTGTGCTGTCGGGCGTGCGCACGTCGAGCACCTGCTTGGCTTCCATGGCGCCGATCAAGGTGTCGCAGGCCACGCCGCGGGTGTGCACGAGGTCTCGCGCAGCCGCCATCGTAGTCGACAGCCCGATGGCGACGTCCCGCACGATCTGCCCGCCGCCGATCGGCAGCACGCGGGCGTAGCGCGGGGCCCCGCCGTAATACACCACGATGTTCATCGTCCCCTCGCCGATGTCGATCTGCACCGTTCCCAGTTGCTTCTCGTCGGCAGTGAGCACCGCTTCCGCCGTGGCGAACGGCTCGAACAGCACCGACTCGCACTTGTAGCCGGCCTTGAGCATGCACGCGCCAATGTTTCGCACCGAGCTGATGGAATCGGTGGCGAGGTAGACTTCGGCATCGAGGCGGTTCCCGGTCATGCCCACGGGGTTGCGCAGGCCGGGGGAATCGTCCACCGTGAACGATTGCGGCACGCTGTCGATGATCTGCTGGTCGGGCGGGAGCGAGATTTTCCGGGCAGCCTTGAGCGCCAGCAGGACGTCGGTTTCGGTGATTTCGTGGTTTTCGCGGGAGAGCGTGCCGACGCCCCGCGACTTCAATCCCTGGCTGCGCTTGCCGGCGACGCCGACGAAGTATTTGCGGCACTCGACGCCCGCGGCGGCCTGGGCCTTCGTGATCGCCGCGGCCACGGCTTCCGCCGCATCATCCAGATGCACGATCTCGCCCCGGTCGATCCCGCGCGATTCTTCCGTCGCATACGAGCAGATTTCGGTAAGCACGTCGTCCTCTGCCTTCGCGATGATGCAGGTGATCTTCGACGAGCCGAGATCGACCGCGCCCGCCAGTTCGGCAACGGCAGGCTGTTGGCCCGGCCGCTGGGATTGACCCGGCTTCTGGGATTGACCCTGCCGCTGGGCCGGTGGTTGGGTAGTTGGTTGCAGTGCCATGGCAGCTATCTCGTGGTTTCGCGATCGCTCTTGACCAGAATACCCCCTCCGTCGCCGGCGTACCGGGCGTTGAGCACCACGCCCTTCGGTTGCGGGTTGACCTGCAAGTACCGCTCCAGCATGTCGAGCTTTTCCTCGTCGCGCTTCTCTCCGTGGCGGGGGGTAGATTGCGGCCGGCCCCAGGCGATCTGGAAATCGTTGCGGGCACGGACCATGATGTCGCTTTCCTTCCTGCTGCGGGCGCCGTTGAAGTTGGAGACGTCCAC
>DATKYA010000547.1:0-11502 GCA_035528775.1 Planctomycetota bacterium
CTACGGCAACGTGAGCTGGGCAGCGGTGATACTCGCGATAGCGCTTTTCCTGGTCGAGCTGGCGCTGGCGTGAGGGGGGGCGGCTTCCGCCTGGCCGGCAGGCATGCTTCTGCTGCATTCCGGTCAGTGGACCAAGTGGACCAAGGCCTTTGACGTTCGATGTTCAATGTTCTCCCTCTCTTCTCCCCCTACTCACACATGCCAGCAGGCGCCTTTCTGGGGCGCCTGCAAGCAGTACGACTACTACCAGGACTACGCCGGCAACCGGCCATGCGAGGGGGCTCAATAGGCCGTGCGTTTCTTGCACCGCGGGCACTGGCGGTTCCATGGACCGTCGGACATGAACTCTCCGCCGCAGACGAGGCAGGAGCGCACGCGTCGGTCGCGGTGCAGGTTTCTGAGGATCTGCCGTTCGGCGGCCATCAGCCTGAGATTCTTCTGCCGGTGAGCCATCCGGCCGCATTGTTCGGAGCAGAACTTTCTCCGTGGAGGAATGACGGGATTTGTGCAACCATCTCTCTGGCACTTCATCTGCACACTACCTCTTACGATTTGGAGCTTCTCTGCGGAGAAGGCGAGCCCGTGCGGGGGACGGGTCGAACAGGCGCGGCCGCTGCGGCGGGATGCTGGCCGGCTGCCGCATTCTCCTGCATCTGGACAAATACGTTCAGCATGGTGGGGTCAAACTGCTTGCCTGCACCTCGTTTCAGCTCTTCCAGCGCTTCCGTAAGCGGCCGGGCTGCGCGGTAGGGGCGCCCCGAGGTGATGGCGTCCCAACTGTCTGCCAGCAGCAGGATCCGGCTGATGAATGGGATTTCCTCCCCCTTCAGGCCGTCGGGGTATCCGCTGCCGTCCCATCGCTCGTGATGGTGCCGTACGACCCGGCGGATACGGTCGAGGAAGCCTAGCGACTGCAGGATGCGTTCTCCCTTGACGCTGTGGCTCTGGATGTAGCGCATCTCCTGCCTGGTGAGGCGGGACGGCTTGCCAAGGATGCTGTCGCAGATGCCGATGTTGCCGATGTCGTGCAGCCGGCCTGCCGAGCGCAGGGTGCTCAGCACGTCCTGGTCAAGCCCGAGAGCGAGGGCCAGTTGGGCGGCGTGATCGGCAACTCGCTGCGAATGCCCCATCGAGGTCGGCTCCCGGGCGTCGATGCTGTCGGCCAGCAGCGACACCGCTTCCAGGATGTTCTCCTGCAGCTTGCGGTGCCGGAGAGCGTTGTCGATGGCGATCGCCATCTGCCCGGCGATCGTGGTGAGGAGGGCGACGTCGTCGTCGGTGAACTGGGCGGGGGGAGGGGGCTCGCCCGGCAGTGCCTGACGGTCGGTGGCGTTCAGCACGCCGAGCAGCTTGCCGCGCAGGATCAGCGGCACGCTGATGAGTGATTGCGACTGGTACTGAGGGAAGCCGCTGGGCGGGAAGTGGCGGCTGGCGCGGATGTCGTCGATCAGCAGCGGTTCCTTGTACTTGGCGACCCATCCGGCGACGTGCTCGCCGACGCGCTGGCGGTGGCCGACCGCCCCGGCTCGCGTGGCGGCCCGCACCACCAGGTGCGTCTTGTGCTCGTCCAGCAGCATGATCGAGCTCGATTGCACGTGCAGCTTCTCGTTGATCTGCTGGAGGCAGGCGTCGAGGAGCCGGTCGAGATCGAGGATCGGCATGATGGCGGCGGCGGCATGCATCGCAGCCCGCAGATGCTGTACCTGGCGGTCGAGCCGGCGGATCGCCTCTTCGGGGGAGGCGGGGGGCTCGTCGCCGGCGGCCGAGCGGGCGCGTTTCTGGCGCGACAGCTCGTCGTTCGCCTGCCGGAGCTGCTCCGCGAGCTGCTTGTTCTGCCGCGCCAGCGATTGCGATTCCAGCGTGCGGCAGACCACCTTCTTCAGCTCGCTGTTGTCGAACGGCTTGGTGACGTAGTCGTCGGCGCCGTGCCGCAGTGCCTGCACCGCCGTCTCGATCGTGGCGTAGGCGGTGATCATGATGGCGGCAACGTCGGGCCTGGTTTTCCTGATTTCCTCGATGAGGGCGAAGCCGTCCATCCCCGGCATGCGGAGGTCGGTGATGACCATCTGGTAATCGGCGGCGGCGAGCCTGGCGAGGGCGTCTTCGCCGGAGCCGACGGATTCGACCTCGTAGCCTTCGCGTGTGAGCAACTCGCACAGAAGCTGGCAGATGCCGGGTTCGTCATCCACCACCAGGATTCGCGCAGTCGATAAACCCATTGTTGCACACCATCATTCGGCCGCTCAGACGGCGGCGGGAATATTGACGGCAAAAGAGAGCCCGTGGCCGTTGCGTGCCACGGTGAGGGAGCCGCCAAGCCCCTTGATGACGCCATAGGAGATGGACAGGCCAAGGCCGCCTTCGGAGGCGTTGCCGTTGTTGCTGCGGAACGGGTCGAACAGGCCAGCCAGAACGTCGTCGTCGGGCGCCGGCGACGAGTCGGTGAAGGTGATGACGGCTCCCGCTTCGGAATCGGCCTTGGTGGCGATCTCGATGGAGCCCTTATTCTTTACTCGCGTGCGGCTGAAATCCAGGATGCGGGTGAACGCGTCGCCCAGTTGCGCCTGGTTGGCGTAGACCTTGGGCAGCGACGCATCCAACTGCGTGCGGTACTCGATCGTATCGCCGCGGTCCTTGCCCTTGATCAGCGATCGGATGACGGCGTTGATGTCGACGTCGTCGCGTTGCGGAGACGGCTGGCCGGAGAAGGCGAGCAGGTCCTGCACGACCTTCGCGATGCGGTCGAGCTCCTGCTGCATGACTTCAAGCGTTTCGCGCTTGGGATCTTTCTCGTCGATCTCGGAATGGAAGATCTGGACCCACCCGGAGAGCGTGGCGAGGGGGTTGTTGACTTCGTGGGCGACGCCGCGTGCGAACCGCCCGAGCGCGGCGAGCTTGTCGGCCTGGTTGAGGACTTCCTGCTGGGGCTCATTCGCGGGCCTGAGCGCCCGTTCGAGCGAGCTGACGATCTCGTCGGCGTAGAACGGTTCGAAGAAGTATCCGTCGACCCCGCACTTCAGCAGCACGGGGGTGCGGTCGCGCCGGCTCATCGAGACGGTTGCAAACAGCTTGACGGCCGGAAGCGATTCGCGGAAGAGGTCGAAGATCTCGTAGTCCTTCTCGCCGAAGTTGTTGGCGTCGACGATCACTGCATCGGCGGGATCGCCGCTCTGCAGAGAGACCGCGCGGTAGAGGCTTGGCGCGTGCACCACGCGGAAGTTGTGTGCCCGGAGCGGTGGGATCACCGACTCCAGCCCCGTGTTGGGGTCGCAGCAGATCAGAATGGTTCCCTGGTACGCGGGCATCTTCTAGCTCCATCAGACGTGGGAAACAGAAAGATTATAATAAATTAGCTCCCCGAGCGCAAACACTAAATTCGATTTTTCGCGTACGGATCGGCGTGCCGGGGGATCAGGCTCCGGCATGCCGGGGGATCAGGCTCTCTCCGGCGGACCGGGGGATCAGGCTCCGGCGGGCAGGACCACCGAGAAGGTGGAGCCAGTGCCGGCGGTGCTTTCTGCCAGCAGCACGCCATTGTGCCGGCGCACGATTTGCCGGGCGACGAACAGCCCCAGGCCGGTGCCTCCCGCCTGTGCTCGCGTGGTGTAGTAGGCGTCGAAGATCCGCTCCAGCCCGTCTGCCGGGATGCCGCAGCCGGTGTCGCACACGCGGGCACGCACGTGGCCGGGATCCGGCGCATCGCAGACCACCGTGATGCCGCCCGCCCCCTCGATCGCCCTGATCGCGTTCAGGAGCAGGTTGAGGAATACCTGCTTCAGTTCGTCTTCGACGCCGTTGACCGGCGGCACGGGGTCGAACCGCCGTTTGAGGACGATGTGCGATTCCCGGAGCTTCGGCTCGACCAGCACGATGACGCTGGTCAGCAGTGCGGGCAGGTCCAGCGGCTGCAGGTTGCCCCCGCGCTTGCCTCGCGACATCGACAGCAGACTGACGACCTTGCGGGACGCTCGCTGGATTTCCGACCGCAGCACTTCCAGCGACTCTCTGCTCGCCTGGTCCGGCGGGATGTCGTCCTCGAGCATCTGCAGCCAGCCGAGGACGGTGGTCAGCGAGTTGTTCAGCTCGTGAGCGAATTCGGCTGCCATCTGCCCCAGGCAGACGGCCCGCTCAAGCTCCTCGAGATGGGCGGCATCGCCGCCGGAGCATTCATCGACCAGCACGACCGTCCCGTCGGCCGCCGCACCGAGCCCCCGGCACTTCCGCACCGAGACCTGGAAGGCCTTGCCGTCGGACTCGCGTGCAAACAGCAGATGCTCGCCATCGGGAAACGCGCCCAGTGAAACTCGCTGGCAATTCCGGAAAAGATCGGACCACCGCTTCCCCAAAATGCTCTCTTCACCATCAACAAGACCCGGCAATGCCCCGCTGCAGGAATGAATAGCATCATCCTTGCCGGCAATGATAATCAGTGGGGATTGCGGTCTCCGAACCGCGGCAGAAGACATCCTGTCGCTGGCCCCTGGTTGTGGCATAGCCGGAATCCTCCATGAGCAAGCGGCCGGGTGCAGAATCCATTCTCGCCGGGCCGTCGGCAACTCCACGTCGGGCCAAAAAAACCGCGATATGTGGGATTTGTGTTACCTCTCACCACTGTATATCGTCGTAATCGCAAAATGGCTTTAGTCTCTTTCCATACGAATTGAACACAAACCGTGCGCAATTCTGACTATGGGCTTCAGGCTGCAGGCCGCAGGCTTCAGGGGCCGCGACATCGCGACATGACGATGATTGGGCGACCCTGACGCCTGAAGCCTGCAGCCTGCAGCCTTCCCTCAACCGGCGTTTCCGGACAGGGCGAACACAACGTTCGCCTACGGGATGCTCCGCCACGGGCTGCACCTGCAGCCTGTAGCTTGAGGCCTGAGGCCCGTGTTTGGCTGCGGCTTGTCCGCGTTAGGAGATTCGCCGGGCGTCCGAGGGGGCGTTGCTTGATGTGCATGACATCCGATTCGGCTTCCGGCGCCGCTGGAAGCCGAGCGAGGTTCGGCGGAATCGCCGCTGTCCTCTTGATTCGACCTGGCAAGCCGCTACAATACTGCCGGTATCGCTGGTTTCGTGCGGCCGTTTTCCGGGGGGCACATTGTGAACCGATTCATCGTGATTCTCGTTCTATCCGCGTGGTGTATCGTGATTTTCGCGGCTGCGGCGCCTGGGGCGTCTGTCCGGCAGGAGTTCGTGTTGGGCGACGACGGCCTGCACCCGCAGACGCTCGACATTGACGCCGACGGCAATATCTACGTGGGCGGAGGCCGGGAGATTTGGGTGTACGACAGGGATGGCGCCCGCGCCGCCGTCTGGCAGTACACCGCCGCGCGGCCGGTCCGCGTCGGCCCCGACGGCTGCATCTACGCCGGCCGCACCTGGGAGCCGAACATGCGGTTGCGCGCGCTCGACCGCGGCGGCAACTACCTCCGCACGCTCGCAATGGACAAGTGGCTGCACGGCGACCGCGTCGGCTTCGACGTGCCCTACGACCTCCTCTTCGATCCCGACGGCAACATCTGGTCCACGAACACCCACAACGAGGAGCAGAAAGACCGCACGCGCGACACGCCGAACACCGCATGGAACGGGAGACGAGCGGACCCGAACGGCGGGCGGCTGATGTTCTTCGATCTCAAGAACGACCCGGAAATTAAGCGTGCCGCATACTTCGGCACATTCTCGAACAATCCGCCGGAAGCGGGCGGGCCGGCCGACGCCCTCTACATGCCGAAGCGGCTCGCGTTCGACGGCGTCCACCGCAGGATCATGGTCGTCGACGGCTGGGGCGTGACCCGGTGGAGCTGGCCGGACGGGAAATTCGAGAAGAGGATCATCCGCAAGGACGTCTGGCGCAGTGAAGGCCTCATCGCGGCGACGCCCGCCGGCACGCTGTATCTGCGGCTCGAGCACGCGCTCGAGGAATATGACGTCGAGGGCACGAAGTTGCGGGACCTGCCGATGGACGTCCGCGAGGCGTCGGACCTGCGTGTGACGCCCGACGGCTGCGTCTACGCCTGCTACCCGAATCCGCGGATCGCGTTCAGGAAGTTCGCCCCCGATGGCACGCTGCTGCTGTGCCGCGGGCTGAACGTCGTCGAGACGAAGCTGGAGACGCCCGAGCTGGTGGTGGACGCCGGCAGCCGCGTGCCCGTGGTGGCGGAAATCGTCGACCGCCGCGACCTCTACAAGACGACGCTGCCGGAGCTGGAGGAGATCGAGAAAACGCTGTGGCTGCGGCCGTGGTGCTTAGGCACGGCGTGGCGGCGCCTGCCGCTGGAAACGGGGACTGACGGCGAGCCCGCATTCCTGCTGCCCGACGACGTGTACGGGGCGTTCGAGCTGGTCCTGAGCACCAGCGCGGTTGCGCCGTATACGCTGGATGGCTCGTCGAAGGCCGTGAGCATGTTCATGGCGGCCCGCAAGCCCGGCGGCAACGGCGGCAGCATCTGGATCGGCACCGACCGCAACCAGCGCCTGTTCGTGTCGGGCGAGTGGATGCGGATCAACGCGGTCGGCCGGTCGGCGAACGCGATTCCCGCCGAGAAGGTGGAGGTGACGTTTGCGAACGGGAAGGGCGCGGTGCTGGCGAAGGCGGATGCGACGTGGACCATCGCGGCGAATTCGAGCGCCGCAGTGCGCGTCGACCTGATTCTGCCCGACGATCTCCCGCCGGGCGAATACACGCTGGCGGCGACATCGCCGGCACTGGGGCGCGCCGCCTGCACCGTGGAGGTCCGCGAGCCGCGCGAGAACGGGCGCTTCGCAATGATCAGCAATCTCGCACTCGGCACGATGTATCCGACCGAGGCCGCCGAGGCGACCGTTCGCATCGCCGCGGCCGACGGCATCACGCACGATACCACCCGCTACATCAATGCCTACGGCGAGTACGGCACCACGGGGAACGACCTGGAGCAGAACCGCCGGGCGAGGTCGGTTCTGGCAGCCGACCCGCGTCTGCCCGCGCCGGAGTCGGCCGAGCTGCCCACCCGAATGCGGGCGCCGCTGCACGCCATGGGCGCCGCCGGCATGCACATCTGGCCGGAAATGATGGGCTGGGAAGCCGACACGGTGAACCGCACGGACGAGCAGAAGTCGCGCGACGCCGAGCAGCTTTCCCTCTGGACGCACTGGGGCCTGAAGAATCCCGCCCAGGATGGTTTCCTCTGGAACGAAACCAACTGGTGGGGCGTGGACCAGTCGCGCGTGAAACCCGAATGGAGCAAGGCGACAGGCCTGCCCGCCGAGCTGCTCGAGGGCATCCGGTTCAACAGCCTCACCGAGCCGAAGGACAGGCTGACGGGCGACAAGCTACAGGCGGCCCTGTCGTATCACGAGTTCCTCGCGAAGACGCTGTACCCCGGCAACTACCAGGCCTGGGACCGCTACGCGTCGTCGATCAGGCCGGGGATCGTCGGCTCGGGCGTGCCCGCCTTCTACTGGATCAACTGGCCGGAATGGGCATCCCAGCGGCTGGACGCGGTGCTGTGCTATTCGCAGATCGAGCAGATGCCGCCGGCGTTCATGCTGTTGATGGATCCATCGTACATGAAGCACGATGGCAAGCCGTTCTGGGCGGGCTTCGAGCCGATCCCGGAATCGGGCACCGGCGAGCACACGGCTCGGCACCTGCTGCCGTCGCTGCTGCACGGGGTGGAGGGCTTCTGCATTCGGTGCGACGCGTACCAGGAATTCGCAACGACGCGCGCGACCGAATCGTTTCCGTCGCGGGCGCACGTGCACCAGGCGTTTGCCGACCTCAAGGCCGTGCTGGAGCCGGTGGGCAAGCGCTTGCGAAGCACGCAGCTCCGCGCCGAGCTCGGCATCTATTTCCCCCGAACCGCCCGCATCCAGGGCGGCAATCCCGCGTGGGACACCGATATGTTCATCAAGCGCGTGAACATCGCCCTCATCGCCTGTTACCACGCGCACATCCCGGCGGAGATCATCTTCGACGAGGACCTGAAGGCCGGCAGATTCGGCAGCCTGAAATGCCTGCTCCTGCCGGGGCTGGACAGCGAGATCACGGACGCCGACCGGGCGTCGCTGGATGAATTCGTGCGCCGCGGCGGCAGGATCATCGTCACCCCGAAATGCTCCGAAGCATACCGCAAGATCGGCACGATGATCGACGTGGACTTCGGCATCTGGAATGATTTGGGCTATCCGGCCTGGTTCGCCAACGACGCCCACCTCGAGCGGCGGGATCGGATCGTCGCGCTCGCACGGCGGCTCGGGCGGGCGCTGTCGCCATACATCAAGCCGCCGGTGAAACTCGACGATCCCGACGTGTGGTACGCCCTGCGCGACGGCAAGGACAACCGCGGCCGCCCGCTCACCTGGTTCATCGCCGTCAACCAGAACTTCGTCGAGAACCTGCGGACCGATCAGCTCTGGAAGATGACGTCGTCGTTCAACACGCTGATCCCGGTGATGCGGGAGGCGGAGCTGCCGGCCAATTTCCGCTACGCCTATGATCTGCTGGGCGGGAAGCCGCTGCGGATCAGGGGCAACCGGCTGCCGCTGGATTTCCGGCGGTTCGCGGCGCGGATTTTCGCACTGTCGGACCAGCCGCTGAAGGCCGCCGACCTCGTGGAGCGGGTGGACGAGCCGCCGGCGCGGCCGCGGAGCGCGCAGCCCGCGATGACGGTCGTGCCGGACGTTGACGTCTTCTTCCGGGACAAGATTCGCGCGGCGCTCGCCGACGCCCCCGTGCTCCTCGTGGTGGCGGATCGCGAAGAGCAGGCCGAAGACTACGCGAACCGGGCGACCGATTCCGGCCTGAAGGCTGTGCCGGCGCAGGATCCGAATGCGGGGCCGGGCGTTCACCTCGTGGTTGCGCGGCCCGGCGACCGCGCGTGGCGGGACGAGAAGGACGTGCTGCCGGTTCGGCTCACTGAGAACAACCCCGGCAGCGGACGCGCACTGCTCGCGTGGATGGAGGCCTGGCTGCCCGGGCTGCCGCCGTCGCAGTCGGACGCGATCGTCCTCGCCTGCGCGGACGACGACGGCTTCCGCCGCGGGCTTGATGCCCTCAAGACGATCCGTGCGGGCGGCGCAACGGCCGGCGCGGCCGATCCCAGGACCATCCCGCCCATGATGCGGGAGGCAAAGCCCGCTTCGCTGGAGGAAGATACTACCCGCCACTGGGGCGCGCGGCTCAGCACGATCAAGGCCGCGGGCGACGTGGTGGCCGTCGGCGCCGATGAATGGGGCAACAACCTCTTCCTGCTGAACGCGAGCAACGGCAAGCTCCGCGCATCAGCGAAGGCCGGTCGGTTCTACGTCGACCGCATCTGGGCGACGCGTGACGGGAGCCGCATCGGCGCGGAAGCCATCTTCCCCGAAGACATCAACGGCTGGCTGGAGGTCTTCGACGGCCGGGGAGCGTCCGTCGCTCGCTACGCCGCCGACGGCATCAACAGCCACGGCAACTTCAACTTCTACCTGCACAACACGCGCAAGGACATCTTCGATTTCGCGGTCTCGCCGGATGGCGGCACGATCTACTCGAGCGGCAACCTGGGGCTGACGGCGATGAAGGCGGACGGCTCCGTGCTGTGGCGGCACGACTACAGCGACCGCTACACGGGCCTCGAGCTGCTCCGGAACAAGTGGGCGGCCCGCATCGACCTCACGCCCGACGGCTCCCGGCTGGCCGCGGCGCTCACACACGAGCTCGCATTCAGCCTGTGCCCCGACGACAGCTTCCGGGGCACGTCGATCGTGCGGTGCGTCGAGGCAGCCAGCGGCAAGATCATCTGGGAGACCGAGCTGCCGCCGAGCATCGACCCCAAGATCAGCGAAGTGAAAATCTCGGCGGACGGCCGCACGATTGCGATCAACGAGAACTGCCACGGCCTCGTGCTGCTGCGCGACGGCAAGATCATCCGCCAGCGGACCGGCAGCACGGCACGCGCCGACGTGACCTACCCCGGCTCGTTCAACGAGCTTGCGTGGGGCGCGAACGGCATGTTGTACGCGCTCGCCGTCGAGCGCGGGCATCGCCACAACGGCTTCCGCTACGGGGTGATCGCGTTCACGGGCGACGGCCGCCCGGTGTGGGAGTACTCGCAGTATGAGCCGGTGAACTCGATGGCGGTATTCGACGACGGCCGCGTCGCCATCAGCGACGCCGCTCGGGCCGTGAAGATGCTGTCGGCCGACGGCACGCCGCTGTGGAGCGCCGCCACCGAAGCGACCGCCAGCGTCTGCGCCGGCGGCACCGCCCTCTATGCGTGCGACTGGCGCGGCAACGTCCTCGCGTTTGCCGCCGACTCGGGCAAGCTCCGCTGGAAGACGAACGTGACGCAGAGCGTATGGCGCGACGACATCGAGCGGCTGCCCGCCCAGCCATACGCGGGAAGGTCGCTGGGCGCCCGCACGCGCCGGCCCGCCGAGCAGCCGATGCCAGGCGAGAACATCGCGCCGCAGGCGAAGGTGGCGGCCGGCGGCATCCCCGGATGGTTCGGGACCGGCAAGGTGCAGATTCAGCCCGCCGCCCTCACCGACGGCACGCTCAACGATCTCGAGCAGCCGTGGCTCGCCGTCGTCGAATGCTACAAGGCGGGCAACAACGCCCGCTACGTGTGGGCCGAGTTCCAGTGGCAGGACGACGTGCCAGTGAAGGGGCTGGCAGTTCACGAGGACGAGCGGCACCCCGAATCCTGGCCATGGGAGGTGTGCCTGCAGGTCTGGCAGGACGGCCGCTGGCATGATGCAGCCGTCAGCCTGTTTACACCCGGCCCGTGGCACAACGTCATCCTGCCGCAGCCGGTCAGCACGCGCAGGATCAGGTATTGCGTGACCGGCGTGTTGATGAACAACGTTCGCACCGACGAGATTCGCGTGCTGCGGTGATGTCAAACGTGGTGGTCATTTTCACGATATTCGGGAACCTGAAGCACTATGAACACAACCATGCTTGCGGCAGTTCTTCACGATTTCAATGACCTGCGCCTCGAAAATGTGCCGGTGCCGCGTCCGACGGAGCCGGGCACGGTGGTAGTGCGGATCAAGTCGTGCGGAATCTGTGCCACCGACTACAAGGCGATCCGCGGCATCCGCCGCAACGTGCGATTCCCGTTCATCCCCGGCCATGAGCCGAGCGGCGTGGTGGCGGCGGTGGGGCCGGGTGTGACGCACTTCCGGGAAGGCGACGCCGTGATCTGCCAGCCCTCCGGCTATTGCGGGTTCTGCTCGCATTGCCGCGAAGGCAACACCCACTACTGCGAGCACGCGTTCACCACCGGGGGCGACGGCCCGGACGACGTGTGGCCCGGCGCCTTCGCCGGATACATGCTAACCCGCGAGAACTGCCTGTTCCGCAAGCCCGACCGCGTGCCGTTCGACTCTGCCGCGCTCACCGAGCCGCTGTCGGGCGCGTGGAAGGGCATGATCCAATACAGCGAGATGAAGGTGGGCGACGACGTGGTGGTGATCGGCGTGGGGAGCATCGGCCTGCTGTGCCTGATGGTGGCGAAGGCGGCGGGGGCC
>DATKYA010000548.1:0-4393 GCA_035528775.1 Planctomycetota bacterium
TTTGAAGCTTGTGTCGAATCCGCCCGACACCCAGCCGTTGGAATAAGTCTGTCCGGCCACAACTACATTGCCGGAAGCGTCCACATCCACACCCCAGCTTACGTCATAGCCGCTCCCTCCCAAATACGTCGACCACGCCAGCTCTAGCGAATCCGGATCTGGCGCCAGTCGGCACCCGGCTCGACGTGAAATTCGTATTTCAGATTCGACCGGCGGCCGTAGGTGTGCAGGTCGATGCCGTCATAGAGGCCCTCGTAGACGACGACGCCGAACGTGGGCACGCCCATTTGCCAACGGCTGTGATCCGCGCCCAGGCAGTAGTTGACCTTCGTTTCGAGCATCTGCCGGCCGACGGGTTTGATCTGGCGGGCACCGGGGAAGGCGGCGGAGAATGTGTAGGGGCGGACGGCGTCCGCCCCAGGGCACACGCCGTGTGCCCCTACAATGTCACCGTGTGCCCCTACGCGTTGGAAGACATGGAAGACGGGGCCGCTGGTGGTGTGGAAGACATTCGCCCCGCTGCCGTGGAATGAATAGCGGATGGATGGGTCGTCGATCTGCCCCGCGTTCTCGATGAAGGCGGCAGGCGCGGCGGAGAACAGTTGGATCGCCGTCGCGCGTGCGGCGGCATCATCCCCTCCGCCCGCGATGGCATCCATCATCGACAGACTCGCACACAGAACGATCACGCTCCCAAGGAATGCAGTTCTTTCCATGACACATCCCCCATTCAATGCGACCGAGTGTGAATTTCAGCAGGTGGGTTGGCCCGAAACGGAAGCTCGCATCCACCGAACAATCCGAAGGCCGGAAGCGGAGTGACTTCCTCCTGTATCAATACTCTACACCATAAAACGACAAATGTCAAGAAAAAGTTGGGTGGGAAATATCGAAGTCAGGGGGAGGCAACAGGGATGAATGGGATAAATGGGATAGGAAGGCTGCAGATTTCAGAGTACGATCCTGTCGATACTGCCGCCCACGGCCTGATGCTTCGTGCCCCCTTCTACATCCCATTCATCCCATTCATCCCTGTTGAGATCTCTTCCTCTACGGTGCTGCCTGTGATCGCTTGGCGAAGACCCCCGTGAGCAGCGTCTCGGCGAGGACCAGCCCGAGTGCGCAGATGATGAGGAGCTGCCAGAACTCGCGGAGTTGCCCGGCTCGGACGAAGACGCGCGAGCGCAGGTCGTCCCAGTCCTTCGCGAATGACGCCTGCACGTTTTCCTCGATCCACAGCCGCTCGCGCGGGTTCAGCGGCGTGAGGTTCGACTCCTGCGTCGGCGGGCGCACGACGAACGAGGTGGCGTTCCCGGACGTCTCCCCTATCATCCGGTAGGCGCCCGGCCGCTCAGTGCCGGTGAACGTGGCTACGAACCGGTCGCCTTTCTGTACCGACTTGATGGTCTGCTCCTTGCCGATGGGGTCGATCACTTTCAGGAAGGCGTCCTTCGATTCCAGGGGGATGAAACTGGAGAGCGCGGAGCCGATCAGCACGTTTCGCGGGGGCTGCACGGAGCCGGCGAGGTAGTAGGCGGCATAGTGAACCAGCGGCACGAAGAACGATCGCTTCTGGAGGTTGGTCCAGTCCTCGTCGACCGGTGTGGCGCACACGAACACCTTGCCCTGGCCGAAGGTCCGCTCGACGATGAACGGGCTGCCGTTTTCGAGGCGGGCGAGCACGCGGACGTTTTCGTTGCGGGGATCGGGTGCGTACCGGAAGTAGCGGTAAACCTCGATGCGGGTGAAATCGCCGTTCTTCGGATCGCGGAACGCCGCCAGCGCGGGGTGCGTGAACGCTTGCGCCATGACGCGGATCGGGTTCTTCACGGCCGGTCCCTGCTCAATCCTGCTGGGCAGAAGGCCGTCGCCGTCGCGATACAGCAGCACGTTGTAGGCGTCAGGGCTTACGTGTCCGCCCGGGAAGATCAGCAGGCCGCCGCCGGAGTCGACGTACCGCTCGAGATCGGAGACCTGCCGATGCGTGAGTACCGGGACGTCGTGCAGCACAACCAGGTGGAATTTCGTGCTGCTGAGGCTGGGGATTTCGGCGGGCGAGCAGACCTGCACGGCGAGCAGGCTCTTGAAGTCGGGGTTGTCCTTGTCGCGCGGGCGCAGGGCGAGCTCCAGCGGGCCGGGCAGCGTCCTCACCCCCTGCCCCCTCTCCAAGTTTGGAGAGGGGGAAGTGCGGCCGGGCGTGCCGTCGACCAGCAGCACCGGGATCGCGTCGTAAACGTCCACGCTGGTCTGCATCTCGTCGTCGAACGGGAGCGCGTCGGGCGTGATGCTCGCCTTCACGAGCTTTGAGCCGGGCGCAGTGAATCTGTGATGGAACGATGTGGTCACCGACTCGCCGGGCGGCACGTCCACCCGCGCAATCTGCTGGTTCGCGTCATCCTCCACAGAGAAGATCACGTTCATCTTCGTGCGTTTTTCCTCGCCGAAGTTTGTGATGCGGACGTCGAACCGCGTGGGTTGGTAGATGCCGATGGAGCCGGTGGCGGGCGTGAGGCCGACGACGGCGGCGTTTTCGCGCTGCTGCACTCCCACCGGCAGCACGTGCACCGTCGGCTTGGTTGGTGCGTTCTGCAGCCGCGCCAGCGCCGCGTACCAGTGCGATTCCGATTCCGCATGCCAGCCGAACGCCGAGCGGTCGGTTATAACGTAGACTTCGCGCAGTGGATTGTGCGATTTCTCGAGCTGCGAGAGGGCCTCCTCAAACGCCTGTGCGAAGTTGGCTTCCGTGCCGACCGGCTCAACATCCTTCAGCATTTCGGTGAGGCGGCCGAGCTCGACGATCGGCTCGGGGGTGAGCGTCTGCGGCTTGCCGCCCGCCAGCACGACGTTCAGGCTGTCGCCGTCTTCCATCACGCCGATGACGCGCGCCACGGCTTCCTTGGCCTGGGCGAAGTTGGAGATTCGCGGCTCGTCGTATCGCATGCTCATCGAGCGGTCGAGCACGACGACGGCGTTGCGCTTCGGACGCGCGGCCGGCAGTCCCGGCACCGCGCCCGCAAGATACGGCCGGGCCATCGCGTACACCACGAGCGCGATGATGAGCATGCGGATGAGCATTATCAGCAGTTGCTCGATGCGGAGGCGTTTGGAGCTTTTCGCCACCGACTCGTCGAGAAACTGCATGGCCCCCCACTGCAGCACGCGGTACCGCCGGCGATTCAGCAGGTGAATGATCACCGGCGCGGCGGCGAGACCGAGCCAAGCCAGGATTGCGGGATTCAGAGGCATGCACTATACCTGAGTCTGCGGATCGCTTGACTGTGGCGGTTTCCTGCAAACCATGCCGAACCCAAATATCTTCGCGCGGCACACCGATCCACATGCTTCGCACTGGTTGCCGGTAATGTCGGCCCGTCGCACGACAAGAGTCTCCAGTGCCTGCGGGAATCGCTTGTAGATAGCGTATATCACAGGACGTGTCTTGCCGCCGCAGGCGGGACACGTCAGAGTCAGAAATCCCAATCCCTGGAGTGCGGCTATCGCGGCACCGCTAAGCCCGATTGCTACCATGAAGACTATGGCTATCATTCCAGCAGGGCCACTGATCACCTCGAATATATCGAGCAAGAGGATGATCAAGCACACGATTCCGACTTCCTTGCCAATGTCGAGATACCACACGTACTTCCTATAGCTGATGGACATGCAGCAGCTCCTCTTGCACGTTTCACCACTGGCCGTGGACGTAGTGGACCAAGTGGACGAAGTGGACATCAGGGCGGGCTACTTTTGCCGCCCAGGGCAGCCACGGGGGGCTGCCCGTTACACCGCCGCCGATCTTCCCGCCAAATACGCCGCCAGCGCCACGTCGAACGGCGTCTGCGTGTTCAGTTGCTGGAAGTCGATCCGCTTCTGGCGGCAGCCGCGGCGCAGATCGGTGACGAATCGCCCGAACGATTCCAGATACGCGGAACGGATTCGCTGCGGCTCCGTGAGCAGCTTGTGGCCGGCGTTCTCGAGGTTCGTGAACATCGTCCACGTGCGGAACGGGAAGCTCGTCTCGTCGGGATCGAGCACTTGGAAGATCAGCACGTCGTGCTTCTTGTGGCGGAAATGCGTCAGGCCCGACAGGATGTCCTTGCTCTTGTCGAACAGGTCGGAGATGATGATGATCAGGCCGCGTTTCCGGACTCGCTCGGCGAGATCGTGGAAGATGGTGCTGAGGCTTGTTTCCCGTCCGATGCGGGCCTGGTCGAGCTGGTGCAGGATCGCCTTCAGGTGCGTGGGATTGGCACGCGGCGGCAGATACGTCTTCACCTCGCGGTCGAAAGTGATCAGCCCGGCGGAGTCCTGCTGCTGCAGCATCAGATAGCTGAGCGCCGCGGCCAGGCACTTCCCGTAGAAGAACTTGCTCACGGATCCCGACTGGTATCCC
>DATKYA010000549.1:0-9569 GCA_035528775.1 Planctomycetota bacterium
TCCAGCGACACCGCCTTCGTGCCGCGAATGGATTGCCACGGCTGGAGCAGCTCGAGCTTGTCCGCAAATCGCCACCGCATCAGATGCCGCCGTCCACGAAAATGTTTTGCGCGTTGATGTAGGCCGCCCGGTCGCTCGCCAAGAAAACCACCACTTCCGCCGCCTCCAGCGTCTTGCCGGGCCGCCCCGCCGCACAGTACCGGATGTATTCCGCCAACTCCTTCTCCGGGACCATCCGGCCCACGCCGTCGTCCAGCAGCCCCGGCACGACCGAATTCACGCGGATGTTGTATCGCGACAGCTCCTTCGCCAGCGACACGGTGAACCCGCTGACGCCCGCCTTCGCGGTGGCGTAGTGCACGGGCACCTCCAGAAGCCGATGCCCCGCCAGCGAGCCGATGTTGATGATCACGCCCGATTTCCGGGCCACCATCCCCCGGGCCGCCTCGCGGGTCACCAGGAACATCGTCTTCAAGTTGGCCGCGAGTATGGCGTCCCAGTCTTCCTCCTCGATCAGTGCGAACGGCATCACCTGCGTCAGGCCCGCGTTGTTCACGAGCACGTCGATCCTGCCGAATCGCTCGACGACCTGCCGCACCGCCTCCCGCACCTGTGCGGCGTTCGTGAGGTCGGCCTGGAACGCGGCGGCTCCCGTTTCGGCGGCGAGCGCATCCGCGCGCTCCCTCCGCGTGTTGTAGGTGAACGCCGTCTGGTAACCATCGCGGCGGAAACAGCGCACGATGGATCCGCCCAACGCTCCGCTGCCGCCGGTGACGAGAACCGTTTTATCCATTGTGTTGCTCCAGCAGCCGTGCCACGAGGCTCACCATCGTTGCCACGCGTACTCGCCGCGGCAGATCGGCCGTCGTGAGACCATCGGGCAGCTCCTCCGGCGGAATCTCCGGCATGGCCGTACGCAGCGCCGCGATCCCCTCCGGCGTATACACGCCATCGACCTCCAGCGGAGCTCCCCCGAGCACCGCACCCGCACGCCGCTCGATGTCACGCGGCGAGATCGAAACCCCGAATCGCCGCTCCAGTTGGAACGTCAGATCCAGCAGGTCCAGCGAATCCGCCCCCAGGTCCTCCATGATCCTGCTGTCCATCCTGATCGATTCTGCCGGCACGTCGAGCGCCTTCACGATGCACTCGCGAACGCCATGAAACACGGTATCCTGATCCATCGATGCAGTTCCCTGTATGATGCCCTGCAGGGGCTGGCTGAGCGAGTCTTCGACTTCTTCCGCCACCACGCGGCTTGCCCGCGTGGGGAGGTGACTAGCAAACACTAACCCCGCCGCCGCCTCCACCTCTCGCCCCTACGACAGCGCCATGCCGCCATCGACGCGAATCACCTGGCCGGTGATGTACCGGGCGGCGTCGGAAACCAGGAACGCGACGACATCCGCCACCTCGTCGGGCTCGCCGAACCGCCGCAGCGCGATCGCCGCCAGCAACTCGTCCCCGAATTCATCCCGCACCCGCCGCGACAACCCCGTGTCGATCACCCCGGGCGCCACGCAGTTGACGAGCACGCGCTTGCGGCCCAGCTCGAGCGCCAGCACGCGCGTCAGCGCCTCCACCCCCGCCTTGCTCGCCGCATAGTTGATCTGCCCGCGGCCCCCGTGCCGCGCCGAGATCGACGAGAAATTCACGATCCGACCCCATCGACCCAGCATCATGTACTTCGCGGCCGCGCGGCACGCGCGGAACGTCCCGTCGAGATTCACGTTCATCACCAGCAGCCACGCGTCGTCGTCCAGCCCGGCCGCCGGCGCTTCCCGGTTCACCGCGGCACAGTTGACCAGAATATCCAGCGAGCCTTCGCGCTCGAAGATCGTGCGGCAGACTTCATCGACCGACGCCCCGTCCAGCACGTTCACGCGCACCGCCTGCGCCCTGCGGCCTGCCGAGCGAATGCCGGCGGCCACGTCTTCCGCCGCGTCCGGGCTCCTGTAGTAACCGACGTACACCGCCGCGCCGCCCGCCGCGAGCGCGCGAGCCACCGCACGCCCGATGCCGCCGCTCCCGCCGATCACCAGCGCCACCCGTTGTACCCGATCAGCCATCGCATCTCCTCAACACGAGCGACACGTTCTGTCCGCCGAATCCGAACGAGTTCGACATCACGTACTCGCCGTCGAACGGAACGGCCGCATGCCCCACGTGCGCCAGCTCGCACCCCTGGCCCACGCTATTGAGGAATGGATTCGGCGGCACCTGCTTCATCACCAGCGCCAGCAGGCACGCTCCCACTTCCACCGCGCCGGCTGCCGCGATCAGGTGGCCCGTCATCGATTTCGTGGAGCTGACCGGAATCCGCTGCCACGTGCGGGCGAACACCCGCCGTATCGCCGCCGCCTCCACCTCGTCGTTCACCCTCGTGGCCGTGCCGTGGGCGTTGATGTGGGCGATCTGCTCGGCGCGGATACCGGCGTCGTCGAGCGCCGCCAGCATCGCACGGGCCGCGCCGTCTCCCTCGGGGTCCGGGGCACTCAGGCTCCACGCGTCGAGGGTCGAACCGTACCCGCACACCTCGGCGAGAACGCGTTTCCCGGCCGCCCGCGCCGCATCCAGCGGCTCGAGCACCACGACCGCCGCCCCCTCCCCGAGCACGGTGCCGCTTCGCGACGCGTCGAATGGCCTGCACGCCGACTCCCCGCGCGCGTTGTCCGTCGTCAGCGCACCCAGCATCTGGAACCCGCCCACGCCCAGCGGATTGATCATCGAATCAAGCCCGCCGCACACCGCCGCGGCGCACCGCCCGGCCCGCACGCACCTGAACGCATGGCCGATCGCCTGGGCGCCGGCCGCACACGCCGAGCAATTCGTCAGGCTCCGGCCCGGCACGCCGAACCGCCGCGCGATCAGCCGCGACGCCGTGTCGAGCGGAATCTGCAGCGGCGGTGCACCCGGCCGCATGCTGCGCTCCGCGATCGACCGGAAATCCGGCCGCCCGCCGCAGATCGCCTTCTGCATGTCGAATGCCTCGAGGCTCACCCCCAGGTGGAGCAGCGTGTCGCGCGTCAGGCTCGCGATTCCAGCCTGGCCGAGCGCCTCCGCACACGCGGCGAGCGCGAAGCCCACCTTCGGATCGTCCGCCGCGACCCCCGCGGTCGCCGCGGTCGCCGCGATCGCATCGATTCCATCGATCGCATCGACCCGATCGCCGGCGGGCAGTTCCGCCCGCTGCTTCACCTCGCCCGCGAGCCGCACGGAGAACGCAGAACAGTCGAACCGCGTGATCGGTCCGATCCCGCCGCGCCCGTCCGCCAGCGATTGCCAGAAAGCCTCCCGCGCGACCCCGATCGGCGAGACGACTCCGAAGCCCGTGATGCCCACCCGGTTCATGCCGCGCCCCTCGCTTCGATTCGGAGTTCCCATCGCGATCCGGGCGCCGCGTAGTCGGGGCACACGAAGCTACTGCCGGCGACCGCTGCGGTCGCACCGCACCCCAGGCACGCCAGCGCGAACCAGATCATCGGCGCCGCCGCAAACGTCCGCCCCATCCTGTTCCCGAGCGGATCGCACGGCCGCGAGCTTACTGGCCGCAGATCGACCGAATCGACACGCGCAAGAACCGGCTGGCCCGACCGTGCGGCCGACTCCGCCGACTCCAGCACCACGTACGCGGCGCCATCGGCCGGGTATTCATCGGCGCCGAGCAGGCCGGCCTGCCTGAGAAACACGAACGCGGCCGGATTCGACGGGCTGTCGGCCGCGCCCACAACCGCGCACTGGACCTCCCCCTCCGCCACCGCCTGCCACGCCTCGAGCAGCGCCGCGGCCGACTGGCTCTCCCACGGCGTGAATATGTAGTTCGGGCCCTTGATCGATTCCTGGATCGACACCAGGCACGGCGGCATGTTCGCGAGAATCTTGAATGACAGCAGCGGGTTGGTCGCCGGCAACCCCCGCTCGCCGAGCAGCCGGCACGAAAACCGCCCGTGCTCGTCGGTGGATTGCTCGATCAGCGGGGCCACGTCTTGCACGCCCGCGGCGGCCAGGCCGGTGGCGCAGAACAGGCCCACGCGCCCCGGCTCGAATCGCCGACGAGTGGCAGCCTGCGAGCACGCCTCCCGTGCCGCCATGCATCCCAGCACCGCCGCGTGCGACATGAATTTCAGCATGCGCCGGCCACCCAGCCGCGCCGACGCGTCGAACGCCGGCAGCACCGCCGTCTCCGAGCCCGCGAGGGCCGTCCCGTCGAACTCGCCCACCGGCCGGCGGAGCGCGCAGCCGCCCGCCCGCCACGCCGCGGCCGTCTCGTCCGCCGTTGCACCCAGCGACGTCACCAGTCCGATCCCCGTTGCCACCACGTCAGCCATCGCGCTCCCCCAGATCGCCCAGCCACAGCCGCATCACCTCGGCCTGGCGAGCCTCGAGCCGCGGATTGCGGAACGCATGAAACGTGAAGATCAGGCTGCATTCCGCCACCGCCTCGCCCCGGCACGTCGCCCGCACCTCCACCCTGCCCCCGGCCTCATTCACCGAAACGACCTCCGCCCGGTACTCCAGGCGGTCGCCCGGCTTCGCGGGCCGGCGGAACTTCGCCCGCTCGACCACGCTCATCAGCGCCTTCACCGTGCGGCCCGTATCGCGCCGCACGCCGGCCTCCAGCAGCAGCCCCGAAAGCTGCGCCATACCCTCAAGGATCAGCACGCCCGGCATGATCGGTTTCAGTGGAAAATGATCGTCGAAGAAGTCCTCGCTCAGCGTGACGTTCTTGATCGCCTCGCCACGCTGGCCAGGCTCCCACGATGTAATGCGGTCGAGCAGCAGGAACCTCATCCTGTGTCCCTTCCCGGCAAGACTGAGGGGATGATACCAGCGATTCTGTTCCCATTCTATTGGGCTGAGGCGGGAAATCAAGGGGGAAAGAAGGAGAACCGGGAGGAGAACATCACCGGCACGGCACGAACCGCACGCCCGCGCGCGATTCGCGGATGATCTCATCCAACGCCGCGGCCGCGCGGTCGACGTCGTCCTGCGTAGTGGCGTGGGAAAGCGAAATCCGCAGCGAGCAGTGGGCCTGCTCCTCACTCAGCCCCAGCGCCAGCAGCGCATGCGACGGCTCCGCCGAACCGGCCTTGCACGCGGAACCCGACGACACCGCGATTCCCTTGCGGCTCATCTGCACCACGATCGACTCGCCCCGGTAGCCCGGCAGCGTCACGTTCAGCGTGTTTGGCAGCCGCTGCTCCGGATGGCCGTTCACCAGGGCGTCGGGCACGATCCGCCTGATTTCGCGCTCGAGCCGGTCGCGGAGCGCCCGCACGCCCTCCATCGCGGGCAGCCACCGCACCGCCAGCTCGCACGCCTTGCCGAAGCCCGCAATCCCCGGCACGTTTTCGGTGCCGGCTCGCAGGCCGTGCTCCTGCCGGCCGCCGTGCAGCAGCGGCTCGAGCTCGATGCCCTTGCGAACGTACAGCGCGCCCACGCCCTTCGGCCCGTGCACCTTGTGCCCCGAAAACGACGCAAGGTCCACCCCCAGCGCATCAACGTCCACCGGGATCTTCGACAGCGCCTGCACCGCGTCCGTGTGGAAGATGGCCCCGTGCTCGTGCGCGATCGCCGCCAGCCCGGCGATCGGCATGATTGTGCCGTACTCGTTGTTCGCGTACATGATCGACACTAGGATCGTGCGGTCGGTGATCGCCGCCAGCAGCGCCTCCGGCCTTACCATGCCGAACTCGTCCACGTCGAGATACGTGACCTCCCAGCCCTGGCTTTCCAGGAACCGGCACGGCTTCAGAGCCGCCGGATGCTCGACCTTGCTGGTGATGACGTGGTTGCCCCGGCCGCGGTGCGCCACGGCGATTCCCCACACCGCGAGATTGTCCGCCTCCGTGCCGCACCCCGTGAATACGATGCGCCGGGCCGTGGTGTTGATCAGCCGGGCGACGCTCCGGCGGGCGGATTCGACCGCGTCGCGGGCCGCCGTGCCCAGGCTGTGAATGCTCGACGGATTCCCGTAAACGTCGCCGAGCGTCGGCAGGATCGCCTCGCGCACCTCGGGGTCGACCGGCGTCGTCGCGTTGTTGTCGAGGTAGACCATGCTCGCGGGCGCCGGCGCGGCCAGCGTCTCGGCGCGGCTGACCATCTGCCGATAATAGTCGTCACCGTGGCCCGTGGCGGCTCCCTCGCCCGCCGCCGCCGCCACCTTCGCCACGTTGCACAGCAGCGCCTTGAACACCGGAAACCCCGAGATCGGATCGTAGCGCGTGTCGTCGGTCAGCTCGTTGACGTTCGCCTGCTGCCAGGACTCAGGGCCGACCGGCCCGCCCCCGCCCATGTTCGCGTCGATGGTGCCCTCCATGATGTCGTCGGTCACGTTCGCGGTGAAGACCACGCTGCCGCGCGGTGTGGACACGCTCACGCGGTCGCCGGTGCCGATTCCGCGGGCGGCCGCATCGCGCGTGTTGATCGTCACAATCGGCTCCGGAGCCAGCTTCGCCAACCCCGGCACTCCGTGATGCTGCGAGCGGAAATCGGTGAACACCTTCGCCCCCGAGTTGAACACCAGCGGGAACTGCCCGGCCAGGTCGGGCCGGCTCAGCGGGCCTTCCCCCGGCTCCACGTAGACCGGCAGCGCGTCGTAGCCGTACTCCGCCAGGATGCTCGACGCTATCTCGAGCTTGCCCGACGGCGTGTCGAACCCCGGCTGCCGGTCCGCCCGCAGCAGCCCCTTCTCCCATTTCCTGAACTGCATCATCTCGGTGGGAATCTGCATCTGCCCGCCGGCCTCCCGCACCTGCTCGAGCGTGAACGGCGAGCACGCGAGCGCGTGCCGCAGCAGCTCATCCTCCGATTGCGGATACAGGTGCCCGTAGCCGAGCCGCCGGGCAAGCTCCGCCAGGATCAGGAAATCGTTTCGGGCCTCGCCCACCGGCTCGATCATCTTCTCGCGAATCCGGAAGATCGGCCCGTAGGTCTGGTACGACGTGATCTCGTACATCGTCGTGGCCGGCAGCACGACGTCGGCGTAGGCGGCGTCGCCGGTGAACTGCCGGTCGATGCACACCAGCAGGTCGAGCGCCTCAAACGTCCTTCGCCACAGCCGCGGGTTCGGCCACGCCGTGATGATCGACCCGCCGAGGATGATCATCCCGCGGATTGGATACGGCCGGCCCTCCAGTACCGACTCGGGAATCGCGATCGCGTGGCTCTCCGCGCGGTAGGCGCTGTAGACGGGGAACCGGTCGCGGCCGACGGCCCGCTTCACGTCGGGATTCGCGATCAGCCCCTCGCGGTTGGTGGGAAACGCGTTACCCTTCATGCGGACGTTGCGGCCGCCGGGGACGTCGAGCTGGCCGGCGAGCGCCCACAGGATCAGCACCGCCCGGATCGCCTGTACGCCGCTGTCTGAGTATTCCAGCCCGGTGTACATCGCGGGGCACACGCCCCTGGTGCGGGCGATCCTGCGTGCCAGCTCGCGGATGGTCTCCGCCGGCACCCGCGTGATCTCGGCCGCCGCCTCCGGCCGGAAATGCTGCACGTACTGCGCCAGCTCGTCGAACCCGAGCGTCCACTCGCTCGCGAACGCGTCGTCGTACAGCTCCTCCTCGATCAGCACGTGGATCATGCTCAGTGCGAGCGCGCCATCGGTGCCGGGGCGTATGGGAATCCAGCGGGCGTCGGTCGCACGGGCGGTCTCCGTGCGCCGCGGATCGATCACGATCACCTCCGCGCCGCGCCAGCGAGCCTTCAGAATCTGCTCGAAATCGATCGGGGGCGAATCGGTCGCAGGGTTCCCGCCCCACACCACGACCAGCTCCGCGTTCTCGTAGTCGCTGTACATGTCGACCAGCATCTCGCCCAGCGTGACGTGCGGGGCGATCATCGCGAACGACACGTAGCACAGCGCCCCCACGCCGCTGGTGTTGGGCGAGCCGAACGGAAACAGCACGCTGGACGCCGACGACACCGCCGCTTCCCGCGGCTGAAACACGTCGCACAGCGATTGCTCGAAGCTGCCCCGCCCCGTGTAGATGCACGCCGCCTCCGGGCCGTGCTCCCGCTTGATCCGCTGCAGCCCGTCGACCACGATGTCGAACGCCCGGTCCCACGAGATGCGCTCGAACTCGTACGTGCCCTTCGGCCCGGTGCGCCGCAGCGGGTGCTGCAGCCTGTGCTCCGAATGCACGATCTCCGGCGAGTGCGCGCCCAGCTTGCAGAACATGCCGTCGGGCGCGCCCGGCTGCGGCTCCACCTTCACGATCCGCCCGCCTTCCAGGTGAATCTGCACCCAGCATCCCGACGGGCACACGCCGCACAGGCCGAATTTCGTTTCCTTCATCCCGGCTTGCTCCATGGGCCGAAGCTCCTTCCACAATGCAGTATCGCCGTCTTCGAGCGCGGTTTCACCGGCCAGTGCGCTTGAGCCACCGTCGAGCGGTCCATGAAGCGGCAAGCGGCACGATCCCCTTGATTCGCCCGCCAAAACGCGTAAACTGGTGGGCAAGCTTCCATACTTCCCGAATCCGATGGAGACTACCGATGCTGAAGATCAACGTCCGGAGCGGCAAGCGCTACACCTTCGCGGCCCACATCAACGACATGCTCCTCCCCCGCGAGAAGGCCGAATCGATCGAAGTTTTCCTGGTGATCATCAAGCCGGGCGAGTTCACGCACCCGCACGCCCACACCGAGAACGAGCAGCTCTACTACGTCATCTCCGGGCGCGGCAAGGGCATATTCAAGGAGAAGGACGGCACCTCGCGCGAAGTTGAGCTGGTGCCCGAGGACGTGATCTTCGTCCCCCGGTTCACCGAGCACCAGATTTTCTGCACCAGTAAGGACGAGCCGCTGAACTACCTGTGCGTCGACGGCTTCCCGGAAGGCAAGCCGAAGAACGAGCCGACGTGGCACCACCACTACCTCGAGGTGCTCGCCGAGCAGAAGCGGAAAGGCATGCTGAAATAGGCGGGGCCCAGGCTTTAGAAACTATCTCAAAAGGCTACCCCGATGTAGGGGCGGACGGCGTCCGCCCCAGGGGCACACGCCGTGTGCCCCTACATGACCCTGTCGGACGTTTTGAGATATTTTCTTAGGGGAACAGATGCACAGGCTGCAGGGGCGCTTGATCGCAGTTCAGCGGACGAAGTGGACGTAGTGGGCAAAGTGGACGAAGTGGACCGTGAGCTGTTCGATGCTCAGTGTTCGGTTTTTTTCCTCTTCCTCTTCTTCGTGCTCCTTCGTGTCTTCGTGACTTCGTGTCGGAGCGGCGCTTGTCCTCAGTCGAGCGCCGCCGAGATCATGGCCAGGTAGTTCTCGTCCGGCACCCACTCCGGCACGCTGTTGCCGGTGCCGAGTGCGTAGGCTCCGCGCGTTTCGGCTCGCTTCAGCATGGCCAGCGAACGCGCACGCACCTGCTCCGGCGTTGACCGGCACACGAAATCGACGTCGATCCCGCCCAGGATCGCGATCCGCCCGCTCCACCGCTCGTAGGCCTCCTCCACCGGCAGGATCTTGTCTTCGTACGAATGCTTCCCGTCGTACTTCATATCGTCGATGATGTCGTCCATCACCGACTCGAGCTGGCCGCACGCGTGGAGGATGGCGGGCTT
>DATKYA010000550.1:0-3997 GCA_035528775.1 Planctomycetota bacterium
CGCCCTCGTCGGCGTCGGTGGTCATGTGGCCGACGTCGGTCAGGTTCATCACCTGCGTGACCTCGAAGCCCTTGAGCTTGAGGTAGCGGTGGAGCAGGTCGGCCAGCATGAACGCGCGGAAATTCCCGATCGTCGCATAGTTATAGACGGTCGGCCCGCAGTTGTACATGCCGACCTTGCCCTCTCGCAGCGGCGTGAAATCCTGCACGGTGCGGGTGAGCGTATTGTAGAATCGAATGGCCACGGGTATCTCCTGAAAGGACAAACGATGAACAGTCGATCGACCGTCAACTCGCATCTTCGTTCATAGTTCATCGTTCATCGTTCATTCCTGGTCTTTCAGCAGCACCACAGCCTGGGCGGCGATGGCATCGCCCTGGCCGATGGCGCCGACTTCGTTCATCGTCTTGAACTTCACGTTCACGGCGGATATGTGCGTATGGAGCAGCCACGCGATGTTCTTGCGGATGTCGTCGCGGTAGGCCGCCAGTTTGGGGCCGTGGGCGAAGACGGTGCAATCGAGATTCCCCACTTCCAGGCCGTGCTGCTCGTTGACGAGCCGGAAGACACTCTCGACGAACAGGGCGCTGTTCGCCCCCTTGTTGGCGGGGTCGGTATCGGGGAAGAACGCGCCGATATCGCCGAGGCCGGCCGCGCCCAGCAGGGCGTCGCAGATCGCGTGCAGCAACACGTCGCCGTCGGAGTGCCCCATCAGCCCCTTGGGGTAGTCGATCCGCACGCCGCCCAGATACAGCGGGCGTTCCAGGACCAGTTTGTGGATGTCGTATCCGTTTCCAATACGCATTGAAGTCAGGCTGCAGGCTGCAGGCTGCACGCTGCAGGCTGCAGCCTTCGGAAATCGCGTCAAGACCCTGAACAAATGCTTTACTTCAACCAGCGACCGACGAAGAAGCATCCCTGCGGGCTGTCGACTGTTGGCTGTTGAACGTTCTTCTGACATTCATTCAGGCCGCCAAGAACGGCTCGGCCAGTTACCCCGGCTGCCCGCTCGGAGCCGCCTGGCCGTAGGCCCCGATCTTGCGGTATTTTTCGTAACGGAGCTGGAGAAGCTCGTCGATCGGGATCGCCTGCAATTCCCTGATATTTCGGAGGATGGCGCCCTTCAGCGTCTCGGCGATCTGCCGGTGGTCGCGATGTGCTCCGCCGATCGGCTCCGGCACGATTTCGTCGGCGATTCCCATCTTCAGCAGGTTGTTTGCGGTGATCTTGAGGGCGACGGCGGCATCGGATTTCTTCTCGGCCGATTTCCAGAGGATTGCGGCGCATCCCTCGGGCGAGATCACGGAATAATATGCATGCTCGAGAATCAGGAGGCGGTCGGCCATGCCGATTCCCAGTGCGCCGCCGCTGCCGCCTTCGCCGATCACGACGGAGACGATGGGCACGCGCATCTCGGACATCGCGAGGATATTCTCGGCAATTGCCTGGGCCACGCCGCGCTCCTCGGCGCCGACTCCCGGATACGCCCCCTGCGTGTCGATCAGGGTGACGATCGGCAGGCGGAACCGCTGTGCGATCACCATTTTCAGGAGGGCCTTGCGAAACCCTTCGGCGTGTGCGCAGCCCCAGTTGCACTGCATTCGCTCGCGGGTGTTCCGCCCCTTGCGGTGCCCCACGAGCATCACGCGCTCGTCGTCGAGCTTGCCGAACCCGGTGATGATTGCGGCGTCGTCGCGGAAGGCGCGATCGCCGTGCAGCTCCACGAAGTCCGTAAACATCAGGCCCACGTAGTCGTGCGAGGTGGGGCGGTCCTTGTGCCGGGCCACGCGAACGCGCTCCCACGGGCTGAGGTTCGAGTAGATTCGCACCGCTTCCCGCTTGTATTGCTCGCGCAACTCGTTGATCTGCGTGGAGAGGTCCATCCCGTGCGTTGCCGAAGCATTCTCGAGGTCGCGGATGCGATTTTCGATATCTACCAGCGTATTCTCGAACTCGAGGAGACTGTTGTTGCTCTTGTTCTTATCCATGCAGAGTGCGGCCTCCTGATAATGCCACATTCTTGATTCTACCGGCGACGTGGCGGTGAATCAAGCGAAAAAGGCGCCCCGTCGGAGGCTCCACTCATCTATCCCTCCTCCTTGTTCCCTGTTCCCTTGTTCTTCTTCGTCTTTTCCTCTTCCCCAGCTATCTTTCGTCTTGCTTGTTTACCCCTCGATTCTGAGCAATCCCCGTGCCATGCCCACGGATCATCCTTCGGCACGGCTTCCGCAGCCTTTTTGTTATGATTCATGACGATCATACCATACGGAGGTTGTGTCAATGGTCACAGATCACGGAGGTTGTGTCAATGGTCACAGATCTTTCGGAATTCTCCGACGATGAACTCGAGATCTACCTGCGGGAGCTGCTCGTTTCCACCGAGGAGCTGAACGCGAAGGCTATCAGGATCCGCGTGCTCGACGATATCGTCTATCTGAGCGGGTCGGTGCCGAACGAGCAGCAGAAAGACTTGGCCCAGATGCTGGTGCTCGACATGGTGCCGGAGGATAGGATCGCCAACGATCTCGTGGTGGATCCCGAAGTGGGGCGGGAACCGGACCCGGAGCCTCCGGACGAGCCGCCGCTGCCGCCCATTCCGGAGGAACCTGTCGACGTTGACGACGACCCCGAGGCAGCCGCCCAGGAAGGCAAGACCTACGAGCCCCCCACTGCACCCGTGCCCGAGCCGAAGCACGACGGTGACTGGTGAAAAGATGGTGGGGTGGGGTGGTGGGGTGGTGAGGTGATGAGGTGTGATGAGGTGGTGACATGGTGGGGTGGTGAGGTGATGAGGCCGTGGGGTGATGGGGTGACAGCGGCAGAACATGCTGGTGATTGATAATGGCGAACCTGTTCATTGGCACTTCGGGCTTTTCATACAATCACTGGAAGGGCGTATTCTACCCGGAGGACGTGCCGGCGTCGCACTGGCTGGAGTTTTACGCGCAGCACTTCGGCACGGTGGAGCTGAACAACCCGTTCTACCGCCTGCCCGCCCGCCAGGCATTCGAGAAGTGGGCCGAGCAAACGCCCGACGATTTCGTCTTCGCCGTGAAATTCAGCAGGTTCCTCACGCACATCAAGCGCCTGAAGGATCCCGAGGAGCCGCTGGATCGCTTCATGAGCCGGGCCGACGCCCTGGGCAGGAAGCTTGGCCCGATCCTGTTTCAGCTTCCGCCGAACTTCAAGCCGGACCTCGACCGCCTCGCGAACCTGCTGATGCTGCGGCCCCCCGACAGCCGCTGGGTTCTCGAGTTCCGCAACCCCGAATGGTTTTCGGATGAGGTGCTCGACCTGCTGCGCGAGCACGGTACGGCGCTGTGCGTGCAGGATTCAACGGAAGGCTGTCCCACCGCGGCCACGGCACGCTTCGCCTACGTTCGGTTCCACGGCACACCTACCACCAACGGCAGCTACGACAGGAAACTGCTGCGGCCGTGGGCGCACCAGTTCGAGCAGTGGCTGGGCGACGGCATCGACGTATACGCGTACTTCAACAACGACATGATGGGCTACGCGGTGAAAAACGCAATGGAGCTGATCAACCTGGCCGCAGCCCACGCGTAGCCAACTCCCCCTCCCCACGCTTGAGGAAGGGGCCGGGGGGTGGGGTTCTGATCGGGCCGAGGGCAGGGGGGCCAAGCTTGGGGAACCATTCGCGATGACTACCGCGACAATCAGCAGGACGGACGCCGCCCAGCGCATCGACGAACTCCGCAAGGAGATCCGCCACCACGACTACCTCTACTACGTGCTCGACAAGCCGGCGATCTCGGACGAGGAATACGACCGGCTGTTTGCGGAGTTGGTGGAACTGGAATCGCAGTTTCCCGACCTGGTCACGCCCGATTCCCCCACACAGCGCGTCGGCGGGCAGCCGGCCGAAGCCTTCGAGAAGGTGGAGCACGTGGCACCGATGCTCAGCCTCGAATCCACCTTCGAGCTGAAAAAGGTGCAGGACTTCGACCGCCGCGTGCGGAAGGCCGTCGGCGATTCC
>DATKYA010000551.1:0-4288 GCA_035528775.1 Planctomycetota bacterium
AACGGCCTCGATTCCTCCGTTACGAGCTGTGCCGACGCCCTCCAGATCACCCGCAGGCTGGGCCGGCCCAGCCGGCTGTGCGCCCCGCACGAGATGAACCCGACCGCCGGCGAGATCGCCTTGTGGAAACCCGGCCGCAGCGACGATGCCGACCCATGGCTCGGAACCTGCCACAGGCTGGTGTACGCTAGCCGCTTGTTGAAGTGCCCGCTCCCCAGCGCCACCACGTCGTTCAATACGTCATACGGAGCGTCGCCGCACCACAGAACCGTCGGGAACTCCTTCTCGCACGGTATCCGGCGCACAAACGGGCACCACTCCAGGCATGCACCCACCGTCTCGTGGGCCAATCGGTCCAGGAACGTGCACGCACCCGACTTCACCGGGCACGCCGCCGCCCACAGCGTCTCGCTCACCCGTGCCGCCTGCACCAGCAGAAACACCGATCCCGAGTCCTGCTGGCGCCGCAGTGCGTGATAGAGCCGCCGCCAGTTCTGCGGATCCGTCTCCCGCCGCAGGAGGCGGGCCAGCCGATGCACCTCCTCCGGCGACAGCTCGTCGGGCGCGTTCAACAGCAGCTCGCGAATGCCCGGCGGTACCAGCGGCGCGATCTGACCGCACACAGGCTCCGCATCGGCCTCGTCAACCTCCCGCAGCCACGCCACCAGCAGAGATACGGCGTTTCCGGGATCATCATCGGCGTAGACCGGCGCCCACTGCGCCACCAGCCGCGGCTGGCCGGCAGGCGGCCGCATGAACGCACCCGTCCACCGCACCGGCGTCCCCACGCGGATGCTCCCCGGTTTCGCCGCCAGCGGCCGCGGATACAGCGCTCCTCCCGTTGTTTCCAGGCAGCCGGCAGGCCCCGGTTCCGGCGGCTCGCGCCCGGCATCGTCGCGCGGGACCGGCAGCTCGCACACCGCCTCCACCCCGTGCTCGCGCAGCCAGCCGGCCGGCCGCGCCGCAAGCTCCATCACATCCTCCGCAAGCCGCTCCGAACTCTCCGCCAGAAACGCCTGCGAGCCGATGTGAATGGCCGACAGCAGCCTGTTTCTGCGACCCAACCGCGGCACCCACGCCTGCCGTGCTCCGCCCGTGGCATTCAACAGGTCGGGGATCCCCGCCACGTGCCCCCAGTGGAAATGCGAAATGACGAGAAGATCCAGCGGACGCCCCTGCAACTGCCCTACGCTCGCATCGCGGAGGGCCGGCGTCCAGTCTTCGCTCCCGCAGTCATACACGATCCGGCACACCCGGTCTCCCGCCTTGCAGTCCACCGACATGCACAGGCCCTGCCCCACGGGCCAGGTCGTTGCGATCAGTTCTTTCGTGTAGGTTGGCATCCGTGTCGCGCCCCTTACGGAGTGATGGATTGGCTCGATTTGCTGAATCACGCGCCTCTACTGAAATGATACACCGAAGAACCGGGATGTCAACCTGAAGGGGTGTCTTCACTAAAGACAGTTGTTTAGTGGCGAGCGATTTTTCCGCTGAATCAGGGAAAAACAACTGAGCAGAGGGGCGCAAGGACGAAGAAACGATGAACATCGAACACTGAACATCCAACATCGAATCGAACACTGAACACCTTCCATTCCGGTGCGCCGATCATGGGCACTTGCCCCCGCAGCTACCGTTCAGTGTTCAGATTTCAGTGTTCGATCTTCGGCGTTGGATGTTTGATGCTCAGTGTTTGATGTTGGACGTTTGCCGTTGGGCGTTCGACGTTCGATGTTCGATTGGATGTTTGATCTTTTCCAAGACGTGCCCCCTCCTCCTCGCCCCATCATCAGCTTCGCGCCGTCTTCAGCCGCCGCAGCAGATTTGCCAGGGCCGACGCGTCGTGCTCGAACGCCGACGCGATCAGGTATCCCAGGAATCGGATGGTTTCGATGGCGAGCGGACGGGGCACGCGTGTGCGGCCGATTGCCGCACCGCCTTCCCGAGCCAGGCTGCGGATCAGGGTAATCACGGCCAGCGATGTGCGGTAGATGGAATCGGACGAATCGCCTCCGCCTGCCCGACCACGGCGTGGTCGGGGAGTTCTGCCTGGCGCCGGCCTCCCCGCGTCCCGCGGTTTCAGGCACTCCGCGCACACCAGACCCGACCTCGCAAAGCAGTAGCCGAGCTGTCGCGTCGTCGCCGCCTTCCCGCACGCCACGCACGACTGCAGCTCCGGCATGAACCCGGTCGTCATCAGCAGATGCACTTGGAAGAACGCCACGACCGCCGCCGCGTCCCCCGCCTCCAGGCTGTCCAGCGTGGTGGTGACAAGCTCGTACAGCTCCGGCTGCTGCTCCCCCTCGGGCGAGGCGGCTCCCGCCATTTCGGCCGCGTAGCACGCCCCGTACGCACGGTCCAGAGCACTCCGCAGCCCCAGCCAGCGCCTCCGGCAACTGAACTCCGTCAGTAGGTGCAGCGACGTCTCCGGATGCATCACCAGCACTGCCGGGCCTTCGGCGAACAAGTCGATCTCGCCGCCGAACGTGCCCTTCGGCCGCCGACCACCCTTCGCCAGCGCGTGCAGCCGCCCGTACTCTCGCGTCAGCAGCGACACCACGTAGCTCGTCTCGCTGTACTCGTACGTACGCAGCACCAGCGCACTTGTCTTAGCGAAGTTGATGACCAGCGGATCGTACGGCATGGTCATGGCCAATGAAGAATGAGGAATGAAGAATGAAGAAACGCAATGCCCAACTCAGTCCACTACGTCCACTTGGTCCACTTGGTCCACTTGGTCCACTACGTCCACTTGGTCCACTACGTCCACTTGGTCCACTGAGTCCACTATGCCTGGGAATCTTGCGCAGGAAACACAATCTTTATCTGTGCAATCTGTGGATCATCCCTCCCAATTTCCAGTGAAAACCCTCACCGCCGGGCCGGTCTTGTACACGCACCCATCGGCGGCCCATTCGAGCTCGAGGTCGCCGCCGAGCAGGTGGATGATCACCTTGCGTTCGCTCCGGCCGGTGAGCACCCCGGCCACACACACCGCCGAGGCCCCGGTCCCGCAGGCGAGCGTCTCGCCCGCACCGCGCTCCCACACTCGCATCCGCAGCTCAACCGGGCTGACCACCTCCACGAATTCCGCATTCACCTGCCGCGGGAACGACCCGTGGCGCTCGATCAGCGGACCCCACCGGTGCACGTCGAACCGCGACACGTCGTCCACGTACGTCACGCAATGCGGATTGCCCATCGATGCACACGTCACGATGAACTCCCTGCCGTCGACCGCCAGCGGCTCGTTTACCACACTGCCTGCCGGCCCGAGCATGGGAATCTGCGCCCGCTCCAGGATCGGCTTGCCCATGTTCACGCGAACGCGCTCCACCGAGCCGTTCTCCACCGTCAACTGCAGCGTGAGGACCCCCGCCCCCGTCTCCACGCGGAGCACCGGCCGCCGGCTGATCCCGCTCTCGTAGGCCAGCTTGGCCACGCAGCGCACCGCATTCCCGCACATCTCCGCCTCCGTGCCGTCCGGATTGAACATCCGCATGCGCACGTCGGCCTTCTCCGACGGCATCACCAGCACCAGCCCGTCTGATCCCACGCCGAAATGGCGGTCGCTTATCTTTCTGGCAAGCTCGCCCGGCTCGGCTACCTGCTCATCGAAGCAGTTCACGTACACGTAGTCGTTGCCGCAGCCGTGCATCTTGGTAAACTTCACTTCCTTCGGCCTTTCCTGTGCTGCTTCATCTCCACCGCGAGCGGGAGGTTGTCGCGCACCAGTTGCGGCTTCGGCGCCTTGAATATCTTCATCCTGATCCCGTCGTACTCGCTGCTGAGCTGCGCGTAGGTATACTTGAGAAAATCGTGCAGCTCCGGATTCGCCGTCCGCTCAACGTACTGCGTCGCGAGCTGTTTCATCAGCTCGTCGTATCTCTCCTGCGACGACGTATGCACGTAGTTCGCTCCATCGAAGCGCCGGATGTCACCGTCGCATTTCGGGCTCACGTGATACAACTCGTGGAAAATCGTCACCAGCTTGTCGTGGAACGGCAGGTTCTGAAACCGCGGCAGGCAGAACGACACGATGTAGAGCGCCTCGTTGCCTGCGTGCTGCACGACCGGCACGCGGAACTCCCTGCCTCGCCGCTGCGTCGTCAGCGAGCCACCCTCGAACCGCAGCGGAACCGTCCGCGCGTACAGCCCCTTCCCATCGCTGTTGCGGGCCTTGATGCAGCCCACCAGCAGCGACGACGCCTTCACGTGCCTGAACGCGTCGCACGTCTCGATGATATCGCCGATCAGCCGGCGCATTGCTTCCGCGTAATCAAACATG
>DATKYA010000552.1:0-2762 GCA_035528775.1 Planctomycetota bacterium
ATGTGCCGGCCGATCCAGTCCCACGTGTAACCGTGCGTGGTCTGTAGGCTGGCGATAGTGGGCAAAGGCTCGCGGGTCTGATGCCACACGCGGACGAAGGCCCCGTCGCTCCGCTGGCCGCCCCAGGCGGTGCGATTGCAGTCGACGGCATACTCCCATCCGACCGCGCCGTCTGTGCCGTGTCGCTCGTGCGGAATGTCGAGGCCAACGGCCTGAAGCACGTTCGCGATGAACGTGGTGCCTGTGCGGGGTGCGCCGATTATGAGCGTGCGGGCCATCAGCCTTGGAGCACTCGGTCGTACGTCGCGGCGAACACGTCCGGCCGGCATGGGTAGTACCTGCCGGGTACCGGCTCGGCAATGATCCAGTCGCCGTCGACCAGGTGGGCGCGCTCATCATGTACGGTCACGACGTACGGGCCGTCGTCGTCGACCTGCACGCCGGGATGCTGAGTCTGGCCGGCGTAGAACTGCTCGGCCTCAATGACTGTCGGCCGCCTACGGAACTTCGGCATGATTGTGCTCCCTTACCCGCCAGCGGCTATCGCCACGCGCTGAATAGCGCCGATGAACCTCACGTCACCTTCGTCGCACGAGAGAATTGTGCCCCACCCTTGCAGGTCTGGCGTCCCGTTCGTGCCGTCGCACCACTGCCAGCCGGCTGGCACCTCGCGGGTGCTATCCCAATCGACGATGCAGCCGACGGGACAGCCGATGTCATCTGGCGCGTTGTGGCCACCGGCCCACGGATCACCGTTGTTGGCCCACGTCACCTTAAACTTCGTGTTTCGGCACTGGGCGTGCAGGCAGATGGCTACGTTGTCCGGGTTCATCCAGTATGGGGCATCCGGTCCGTCGTATTCAATGACTACTGCGATCCTTGGCATCCTTGCTCTCCTTGTTCTGTGGCATCCTTGCTGTTCTTACCCGCCGCCCAGCCCGCGCCGCTGAATGCCCTGCGAGACTGAGCGGTTGACGTAGAAGTACCGCAGCGCGTCCGGAATGTGCTCCATCTCCTGAGGCTCCTGCGGGTCGTCGATCCAGATCCCGTTCACCTTGCGGTTGTGGTAGCTCTGCATCGCCTTCACGAATATCCGATTGTTCTCGTTCGGAACGTAGAACAGCCGCGGCGGCCCGCTCGCCGGCTCCAGCGCGGCCCGCACCATCTGTATACCGTTCGCTACTTCCCGCAGCTTTGCCGACAGCCGGAAGCTGCACTCGATTCCAGCCTCAGCGAACAACTGGACGTTGCTCTTGCCCGTCTGGTCGTTGCGGTTCCGCCCCGCCGGGTCGCAATAGGTCGCCGCGATGTTCTGTAGCCGATGGGCCAGAATGAACTTCGCGTGCTGCGCTATCGTGGCCCGCTCGGCCCTGTACGTGTCCAGCAGGTACGCGGCGCCGTCCTTGTCAACGCCTATCCACAGGCACACAAAGACGTTCGCGCCCCAGTCGATACTGCGGTAGACCTTCAGGTGTTCCGGCGGCGCTGCACACTTGTGCGTGTCGGCGTCGAAGGCCGGGTAGACCAGGCCCTCGATGCTCGGCCGCTTGCACTCGTACTCCGCTTCCCACGTCACCCGGCCGACCTTGCGGAACGCCTTGACCGCATCGTCGATTGTGTAGAGCCCGCACGTATCGGCCGCAATGCCCAACTCGCGTTCCGTATCCAGGTGGCACTCGCGGGCCTTCGCAACGCACACAGGCCCCAGCGGGCAGGCTGGGCAGTTCTTGCCGCCCTCGTGCCGGTCCTGCGGGCATTGCTGGAGCGATTCCCACAGGTTCCACTTGTGCAGCGTTACGCCGTTGCCCGGGCATTTCTCGACCATGTTGGCCATCAGGCCGTCCGCATGGTGCCAGGTCGACGTGTAGACCGTGCGGCCGGGCAGGCCGTGCTTGCTGGCGATCATGCCGACGGCTGCCTTGTCGAGATCCGCGTCGATTTCGTCCAGTTCGTCTTCGTAGAGCCGCTGGACCTTGCCGCCGCGGACCTTCTTCTGCGAGGCCGCGAGGATTTCCAGCTTGCCGCCGGCAACGCGAGTAATGAGCCGGCCGGGCGAGCCCTCCACCCTCGGGGCCAGGACGCCGCTGCACCATTCGGACCAATAGCCGAACAGGTTCTTGGCCTGGTCTTCCGAGCCGGACAGTACCCGGGCCTGCAACGGGCGATCCGTGAACAGGAACTCCAGGGCCGCCAGGATGGACGCGCCCAGCGTCTTGATGCCGCTGCGGTTGGCCCAGGCGGCCACGTCCTTGCCGGGGTTGAAGAAGCAGTCGGCCACGAAGTCGAACGGCGTGCTATGGCCCGGCGTGAACGTCTTGTGCGGCAGTGCTACGCCGAAGTGCGTTCGGACGAAGCTCCAGAGCTGTCGGCGTGTCGTTGGCTGGCTCATGTCGCGGTGATGCGCGCCCGGGCCGTAACGAAGCTCTCCGCGTCCTGCTCAATGCCGATGAACGGCCGGCCGAGCCGCTTGCAGGCCACGCCGGTTGTTCCGCTGCCCATGAAGGGGTCCAGGACAACGCCGCCCGTGGGCGTCATCGTCAGCTTGCACAGGTACTCCATGAGGGCGACGGGTTTCACCGTGGGGTGCTTGTTCTCGACTGTGCCCTTGCAGGTGCGTTCTGCCTTGCTGGCCTTGGCGCAGTAGAAGAACCGGGCGGCGGAATCGCCGTTGTCATTGTGGCCCCGTTGCGTTGTGTCAAGCGTGCTGCTGCCACGCATCGCGTTGCTGTCTTGCTCGCTTCCTGTGTACTTGGGCTTTCCGG
>DATKYA010000553.1:0-7258 GCA_035528775.1 Planctomycetota bacterium
CCGCAAGACACTCGCCACCGTGCGCGAGACCATGCAGAAGAAGCTCGACGCGAAGCGCCAGCGCGACACCATGCGCCGCGGCCTCGCCCTGCACGAGGACGGAGGCCGCCAATGAAGCACAGCATCACCCCGTACCTGTTCATTCTGCCGTGGCTGATCGCGCTCGTTGTGTTCATCGCGTATCCGTTCGCAGCCAGCCTGTATTTCAGCTTCTGCGACTTTCCGCCGCTACAGAAGCCGATGCTGGTCGGCGCCGACAACTACATCGAGCTTGCCGGCGACCAGGCGTTTCACCGATCTCTCGGCACCACGATGATCTACGCGGCCGTCGCCATCCCGCTGGGCGTGATTCTCGCGGTCACGCTCGCAATGCTGCTGAACTCCCGCATCCGCGGGCAGACGTTCTACCGCGTGGTCTTCTACCTGCCACACCTTGTGCCTACGGTTGCCGTGGCCATTCTGTGGATGTGGATCTTCAATCCGCAGTTCGGCCTGATCAACATCCTGCTGAAACTCGTGCTCGGCGCGGTGGACTGGTGGACGGCCGCCTCCACCACGTGGCCGGTTGCGGTAGGAGTCGTTGCCGCGGCGCTCCCCGGAATCATCCTGCACATGATGCGCGGGCGATGGAAGTCGCGCCGCGCGAAGGCCCTCACCGCCGCCGCCTGGTCAGTCTCGATCGTAGCGGTCTGCCTGGCGGGAATAGCCATGCTCAATTTGTTCCTGAACCAGGCGTTCCCCCTCGACGTGAAGAAACTGCACGCGCCGGGCTGGCTGTCGGACGCCACGCCCTTCCCATCCCAGCTGCCCTTCGCCCCGCCGTGGGCCTTGTGGGGGCTGATCGTGATGTCGATGTGGGGAGTCGGCCAGATGGCGGTCATTTATCTCGCCAAACTGCAGGACGTGCCTGTCGAGCTGTACGAGGCCGCCGACATCGACGGTGCCTCCTGGTGGCGCAAGACGTGGAACATCACGCTCCCGATGGTTTCGCCGGTGATTTTGTTCAACGTGGTGATGGCGATCATCGGCACGTTTCAGGTGTTTGCCGAGCCGTACATCATGACCGGCGGCGGCCCGGAGGAGAAAACGCGGTTTGTCGCAATGTTCATCTACGACCAGGCATTTCAGTATCAACGCGTCGGCTACGCCTCCGCCGTGGCATGGGTGCTCTTCCTCGTGATTGTCGGCCTCACGCTGCTCGCGTTCCGAGTCTCACGCCGGCACGTGTATTATGCCGGAAGGTAGCGGGGAAATGATGAATGATGAATGAAAGCCGAAACCTCTTCCTCGGGGCTTCCTGGCTTCTTGACTTCTGGACTTCTTGACTTCTTTCATGGCAAACGTATCGGAACGAAAACTTCCCCTGCTCTCGCGGATGTCAATCCACGCCATCCTGCTGGTGGGCGCGCTGTTCTTCGCGTTGCCGCTGATGTGGATGATCGCGACGTCCCTGAAGCCGCTCAGCCAGACGATGAAGTACCCGGAAAACCCGGCGGAAGTGTTCGTCGGCACGGGGCACCACGCTACCATCGACGGCAAGCGCTATAGCGTCACCGTCGAGCGGCAGGTAACCCCGACGCCATCAAACCGCGTATTCATGATCACGCCCGAGGAGACCTTCGCCGGCGGCGAGCTTACCCTGCCCTTCCGCCGTGACGTGTGGGAAAAGTACCCCGTGTTCAACAAGCAGGAACTCGCCCGCATGAACGCGCCGGTGCAGCCCACCATGAAGCTGCTGTCGGACGACAAGAACCAGTACGACCCCGACACCGGCATCCTCACGCTCGCCTCCGGCCGAACCATTCGTGCCCGGCTGGTTCGCGAGGTCACACCCCCGCCCAACGGCGAGAAGCTGTGGCTGGTTCGCGAGTGGCGCCCGCAGGACACCGACACGAAGGAAGTGGCCGCCGCCACCGGCGACGTCTCCCGCGCGTGGGACGTGTTGCCCGAATCCAGGATCGAGAGCGGGCCCCGGATCATCCCCGAGAACTACCCCGCCGCGCTCCGCCGCGTCAACTTCACCCGCAGCCTGCTCAACACGCTCTTCCTCTGCGTGATGACCCTAACCGGCTCGGTCATCTCGTCGGTGCTGGTCGCCTACGGCTTCGCGTTCCTGGAGTTCAAGGGCCGCAACATCCTCTTCGCAATCACCATGGCCACGATGATGATCCCCTTCCCCGTGGTCATGATCCCCCTCTACCTGCTGTATCGCGACCTCGGCTGGGTGGGCACATTCAAGCCGCTGTGGGTCACGTCGTGGTTCGGCTCCGCATTTTTCATCTTCCTGCTGCGGCAGTTCTTCCTCGGGTTGCCGAAGGACCTGCTAGACGCCGCCCGGATCGACGGCTGCTCCGAGCTGGAGATCCTCTGGCACATGGTCGTGCCGCTGGCCCGCCCGGCCATCGCAATGGTCGCACTGTTCACCTTCCTGGGCACCTGGAAAGACTTCATGGGGCCGCTGATCTATCTCAATCACCAGTCGCAATTCACCTTGTCGCTGTCCTTGCAGTCATTTGCGTCCGAGCATGGAGGTACGCCCTGGCACCTGCTGATGGCGGCATCTACCGTCTTCAGCCTGCCGCTGATCGTCATCTTCTTTGCGGCAATGAAGACGTTCATCCGCGGCGTCGCCATGACGGGCCTGAAAGGGTAGCGAATTTTGCGGGAACATACCGGAAATACGCAAGACTAATAGACAAAGAGGGCCTGTTCCGAGTTGGGCTCAGCTAGCCAACTGTGGAGGCGCCCCGGTGGGGCGGTTGAGACGCCGGACCGTCTTCGGTCCGCAGCCACACGGCACGTCTCTCCACCGGAGCTCATGAACGGCTCAACTGGTCAACCGGCAAACTGGTCAACTGACAAACTCCCAAAGGAGCACCCATGATTGCCCAAGCGCTGATCATTGCCTCGGCAACGCTGGCCGCTTTCCAGTACCAGTGCGACTGCCCCCCCATAGATATTCCCAGCCCCCAATTCGACGTGGCATTCGACGTCGGCGGCTGCACGGGAGCGATCGTCCGGGGCACAGGCCAAGTCTTCAACGGCGAAGGCTTCGGCTTGTTCCAGGTGGTGTTCAACGACAACGCCATCGATCACAGCCAGCGGACAGCTGTGACGTACGTCACCAAGTACCCAAATTGCCTGGAGGTACAGCCCACTCCCCACGGGCGGATGATCTTCGCTCCACCCATACGGATCCCCCTCGTTCTGCCGACGGGCGAGGTGATCCCCGAGGCCATCGAGATGAGCCGCAAGATTTATGCCCCCGACGCAGCTACCGCGCAGACCCCGGACCTCACCGGAGCCAAGGATTTCATCCGCTACTACGATCGAGTGGTGAACCTGACGACGATGCCGATCACGGTGGACGTTGCATTCGTCGGGAGGCTCGCCCCCGCGGCAAACGATGCCGTTCCCCCGATCATCCGCCGCGGCCCCGGTTGGGTGTTCATCGGCGACGGCCCCCAATACGGCCGGCCATTCGTCGGCCTGGTGTACTATCGCGGCCTCGATGCCCGCACCGACAGAGCCGTTGACTTCGAATACCCGGATCCCGAGGGACGCCTGAGCGTAGTCTACAAGAAAGTGGACCTTCCCCCCCACAAGCCCGTGGCTTTCCTCAACTTTCTTGTGCAGACATGGAAGCCTATGGCGGCTACCGCTTCCGGATCCCAACCCTCGCTGTCAACAAGCGATGTCACCACGCAGTCGATGGACGACGTAGTCAAAGACCCCGATCTCTCGGACATCCCTCCCGGTGACGGAGAAATCCTGTGGAACTGGTTCCTCGACACCGACGTTAACGTCGACGGCTACGTGAACGTTCTCGACCTCATCATCGTCCGCAACGATCTCGGCAAGACCCCCGGCAGTGCCGGAAATCCCCGTAGCGACGTCAACGCCGACCTCCGGATCAACGTCATCGACCTGATCCTGGTCCGCAACGACCTCGGCTGGCCGTACTGACAGAATGCTGAACGATGAAGGCATGGAATCCGGCAGTCGGTCGGTCGGTTGATCAGTTGATCAGTTAGCCAGTTGGGTCAGTTGATCAGTTGGCTGGTTGAATACCGCTTGTCCGTCGCGTCCCTGCGTCCTCGCGTCCTTCTTCCGTTCACCGCTCATCCTTCATCGTTCCCTCCGTCTCCCACGCCACTCCCTCGATCGCAGCCGGCTTGTGCTCCTCCGCACGGACGCGCAGGCGGAACAGCCAGTCGTTCTGCGTCTCGTTGTAGATGTGCCCGTCGCCGAACGCCGCCTGGCTGACCGTCGCCACGATAGTGTGTTCGCCCGGCGCAACCTCGACACGAGCCCGTGTCAAGAAGCCTTCGGCCGGGGCGACCCGCGGATTCGCGATAGCAAGCCTCCCGTCCAGCCACACTTTCGACGCATCATCGCTGTTCAGCAGCCACAGAAACGTCCCGCCCCGCTCGCAGCGTATTCGAGCCTTCAGGACCACATGGCCGCTGGCACCGTTGCCGAACACGTTCTCGAAGTCCATCGTGCCGTAGCGGTTGAACAGCTTCTCCGGTGCAATCGCCTGCCACGTCACTGCCGGGTCGTCGAGCACCGCACGCGCGTCACGCGGCGAACTGAACGGCCCGGCGATCAGCCACGGCCACGGCTTCGCGATGACCAGGCTCGCCGTTTGCGCATCGGCTCGCCCGGCCGCGATGAATCTGGCCGACAGCACCCGCTCGCGGCACGGCGCCCCGGCGTCGAATTGCACGGTGAAATCCTTCGCGAACACCCGCGCCGCACCCGCAAGCTTCACCGGGACCCGCGCCGGGCAATCTAGCTTTCCATCCTCCGCATCAAGCTCCAGCACGCCGTCAAGATCGGCCGGGCCGCATCGCATCACGCGAACCGTAGCACGCAGCCGGCCGGAGCTGTCGGCAATCTCCGATTCCCGCGACAACGCCACCTCCGGTTCATTACTCGCGAGCTCCAGGGGATCAAGGTTCGCCTGCAGCGGGCCGTCCGGCGGCGCCGAGCCTTCCGGCACCAGGCAGAATTGGTCAATGCGAATGCCGTCCTCCCGCACCTGCACGTGCAGCGTGTGAGGGCCGGCCTCCAGCTCGACCGGCCCGTTGTGGTCGGTCAGCCAGAACCACAGCCGCCACTCGCCCAGCACGCCCTCCCACGGGTGTTCCATCAGCCGCCGCGGCTGGCGTTCGAACTGCGCGTAATACGAATCACCGCACTTGTCGGTGAACCACATCCGCGCCCACAGCGTATACCGCCCGCTGCGCGGCACCGCGATCGGGTAGTCGATGCGGCCGATGTCGATCGAACCCGACTCCCCGCCCAGCCATTCGTGGTTCCCGCCCCCCCCTTCCAGGCACTGGATCCAGCCGTCGCCCGACCAGCCGTCGAGCCCGACCCACATCGGGTCGGTCTTCGCCAGCTCCGGCAACCGCGCGATCTCGTGGTATGACGGCGCGAACTCGAAGTTCTGCCTGATGCGGATGCCCCGCTCGGCCTCCCAGACGATCGGCCCATCGGACGGCGCCGGGCACGGCCCCGACTCACGCGATACCACCGCAAGATCGTTCAGCGAATCCGCCGCCGCCAGCCGCACGGTTTGCGAATCGTCCGTCAGCAGCGATCGCAGCAGAGGGACCGAGAATTCAACGTTGAAGCGCGGCATGAGCCGTGTCGCCAACGCACGGACTTCCGGCTCGGCCGCCCCGGCCGACTGCCGCACCTTCGCTGCTGCAATATCCCCGCCCGCCTCCGCGAGCGCCTCGAGCGCCCGCAGCCGGATTTGCAGCGGCTGCCGCGCATCCATCATGTTCACCAGCATCAGGATATGCTCGTGCCGGCCGCTCCGCCCCAATGCGGCTATCGCAGTCAACTGCACCGCCGGGTCGGGATCGCTCAGCGCCGCCTCGATCAGTTTCCATTGGTGGGACGACGGCCCGGCCTCCACGAGCATCCGGATCGCCCATTGCCGCTCCTCCGCCGCACCATGACGCAGGCGATATCCGGGCGTCGACGAGTAACGGCTCCACACCCACCAGCTCAGACCGGTCGCCAGCACAAGGACAGTCAGGAGCACAACAACCCATGCGAGCAATTGGCCGGATTTTCCCGCCATCAGACAGCCACCCCCTCACGCACCGGGTTCATCCTCGTCGTCTGCCTGTAGCCGCACGCGCGCGCCAGCGCGCTCGCCTCTCCGAAGTAGCGCCCCACTTCTTTCGGCGCGTGCGAATCGGACCCGAACGTCAGCCCCAGCCCGGCCTCGCGGCACACGATCAGCACATCCTTCGACGGATAGAACTCCCCCACCGGCTTGTCCCTGCCCGCAGTGTTGATCTCGAAGCCCACGCGGTTGGCTGCCATCGCCTTGATCGCTTCTTCGGCCAGCTTCACCACGCTTGTGTCGGCCCGGTGGCCGAACTTCTTTGGCAGGTCGAAATGCCCGATGACGTCGAACAGCCTCGTTTCCGCTGCTTTACGGATCATCTCGAAGTACTCGCGATACACGCCATCCACCGATCCCGCCGCAAAACCGTCCTGGTACGCGGGATGATCGAACGCCCAGCCATCGAGGAAATGCACCGAGCCGATCAGGTATTCGAGCCGGTAGTCGCGCTTCATCCGCTCGATCTCCTTCGCACTGCCCGGGGTGAATTCGGCCTCGCCGCCAAGCCGGATCGTCATCCTGCCGGCAAATGCCTTCCGCACGCGGGTGAACTCGTCGAGAAACCGCTCCATCTCATCAGCGGTTGGTGCCACCTTGTCCGCGATCGGCACCGGCTGCGGCAGATGCTCGGAGAATCCCATTTCGGGCAGGCCGAGCTCGATCGCGCGCAACACGTACTCTTCCATCGTGCCGCTCGCGTGCCCGCACCAGGCAGTGTGAATGTGGTAGTCGGCGGGAAGATGGGTAGGCTCGGGGCTTGGGGCTTGGGGCTTCAGGCTATCCAACTCGGCCTCTCCTGCACATCATTTGCCGGGTCTGGTAGGGACGAACCATCGTGTTCGCCCCGGCGGATTGGCGAGGGCGAACACAATCGTTCGCCCCTACTGCAAAATCGGGCGTGGTAGGAGCCTTCGTACGCCAATCATCCCACACAGCCTTCCCCAAAGCCCGTACTCATTCAATGGTCACCAGGTTGTCGCGGTGAATCACTTCATCGTAGTACTTGTGCCCGAGCAGATCCTTGATCTGGGATGTTTTCGCACCCTTGATCTTCCCGAGCTCGCCCGAGCTGTAGTTGGTCAGGCCCTTGGCGATCACGGTGCCGGC
>DATKYA010000554.1:0-2134 GCA_035528775.1 Planctomycetota bacterium
GATCACCAACGACGAGCGCTACGCCGCAGTGTGCTATTCGGTCCACAACTGCGGCCGCACGCCCGACTCCGAATGGTACGACCACCGCGTGCTGGGCATGAATCTGCGGCTCACCGAGTTCCAGGCGGCCGTGCTGCTGTCCGGGCTGAAACGGCTTGACGAGCAGACCGCCATCCGCGACGCCAACGGCCGCTACCTCAACGAGAGATTGGAGCAGATACCCGGGATCAGGCCGTTCCCGCGCGACCAGGGGGAGACGCGGCACTCATATCACCTGTACATGTTCCGGTACGACTCGGCCGAGTTCGGCGGCGTGCCGCGGGCGCGGTTTCTCGAAGCGCTGGCGGCGGAAGGCGTCCCGTGCAGTTGCGGCTACGGCGTGCCGCTGTACAGGCAGACGTTCTTCCAGAAGAAGGCGTTCGGCCCGTACATGGCGAGCCGCCATCCGATCGACTACTCGAGCGTGCATTGCCCCGTTTGCGAGAAGGCGTGCGCCGAGGAGGCATGCTGGCTCACACATCCGATGCTGCTCGGCACGCGCGACGACATGGACGACATCGTGCTCGCCATAAGCAAGATTCACGATCACCGGAAGGAACTGCAATGAAGGCTGGCGCGAGCCAGGTGTGCATCACGCCGACCATGGACGTGGATCTGACCGGCTTCTGGGCGCGCGAGCAGCCGTCGCTGGGCGTGCACGACGACCTGTACGCCCGCGGCTTGTATCTTGATGAGGCAGGTAGGGGCGAACCGGCGGACGCCGCGTCCGCACGTGTTCCGCCCTCGTCGGGCGAGAAGCTGCTGTGGCTGCATTGCGACGTCCTGGGGTTCGAGCGCGAATGGGTGTGGCCGCTTCGCGCCCGGATCGCGCGCGAGCTGGGGCTTGCTGAGCGGCAGATCGTCATCAGCGCCACCCACACGCATTCCGGGCCGGCCACGCAGGACCTCCTCGGGTGCGGTGAGGTGAACGCGGCTTACATGATCGAGCTTGACCGCCGCCTGATGGAAGCCGCGCGCCAGGCCGCCGCTGCACCGGAAGACGTGACGCCCTGGTTCGGCGAAGACCGGTGCATGATCGGGATCGACCGCCGGCAGCGGCACGGCTTCACCGCCAACGCCCACACCGATCCCGTTCTCCCGGCAATCGCGCTGCGGCGCGGCGACGGCACGTACCTCGCGATCATCGCCAACTACGGCATGCACAACGTTGCCGCAACGGGAGGCAACCGGCTGATCTCCGCCGATGCCGCCGGCGCGGCCGCCGAGGCGGTACGCGCCCATTTCCCCGGCAGGCCGGTCACGCTGTTCACCAACGGCGGCGCCGGCAACGTGAACCCGCCGGAGGTCTCGGTCGATTTCGGCGCGGTCGAACGCATCGGCGCCACGCTCGCGGCGTCGGTGATCCTGGCAGTTGAACAAGCCGTGCAATGCGAATCGCGCCTTGCCAGCAGCATGTGCTCGATGCGTTTGCCGCTGGCGGCGCTGTCACGCGAGCAGATCGAGCGCCGGTGCGAGCAGTTCGTCTCCGAGTACGGTCATCAGCGGGAAATCGCGGAATGGCGCGACACGACGCTGGACCAGCTTGCACGCGGCGCGGCCCCCGATCACCTGGAGATCGATGTGCAGGCGTTCCGCATCGGGCCGGCGAGATTTGCGGCGATACCCGCCGAAGTGTTTTCCCGGATGGCGGACGACCTGCGGGCCGCCTGCGGGCCACGCACCTACGTCCTCGGCTACGCCAACGGCAATATCGGCTACCTGCCGTTCCGCGAGATATACCAGGAAGGCAAGTACGAGGTCGAGCTCGCCTTCATCGTCTACCGGCGAAGTTTCATGACCGCCCCCGGCGGATTCGAACTGGTCCGCGACAAGGCGATCGACCTGCTGAAAGCACTGCAGTTGCAGGCAACCGCCCGGGAACCGCCCGTCGATATCATCGAATGAACCACCTGAACCGCAACCTTCTGCACGGCGAATTCAACCCGGGCGCCGGCGTGCGCGTCGGCCCCGCCACCCGATTCCCCGAGCGCGTGCTGCAGTTCGGCGAGGGCCGATTCCTGCGGGCGTTCTGCGACTGGATGATCAATGCGATGAACGCTCGCGGCCTGTTCAACGGGAGCGTGGTCGTGGTGCA
>DATKYA010000555.1:0-2136 GCA_035528775.1 Planctomycetota bacterium
TTTCGAATCTGAGTTTTCAACAAGCACATCTGCAAGGAGATGAACAATGGATCGTTGGGAATGCACAATCTGCGGCTACATCTACGATCCGGTAGTGGGCGATCCGGATGGCGACGTCGATGCCGACACGCCCTTCGAAGAACTCCCGGACGACTGGGTCTGCCCGGAGTGCGGAGCCACCAAGGACCTCTTCGAGAAGCTCGAGGACTGACGCTCGCCGATGAAAGGAGCTGCGGATGCCGGCTTGCTGCGGTGATGGGCGCCTACAACAACGTCAACAAGGCGATAAGCATGGCGAACGATATTTTCTAAGCGGAGATCGGGCATAGCGAGGAATGCGCAGGCCTCATGCCCGGCGTGCAAATACGAAGGGCAGGCCCCATCGCCTGCCCTTCGTACCGTTCATGGATTTCGATTCGCCTCTCGCCCGGATGCTACCGCCGCGTCTTCAGCGCGATGAGGATGTTTCCGATCTCGATCTGAGCCGACGGCCGCTGCGTGACCACGAGCACGCCGTCCGCCCAGGTGATCCCGCAGCGGGCATCATCCCACCGGCCGTTGGGGGTGGCGGTCTTCAGCAGCTTGATCAGGATTTCGGCCTTGGCGGAAGGCTCCTGCTGCCTGGCCTTTTCCTCCGCAAGCTCGTCTTCGTTGCCGAAGCAGACGTATCGGTAGGGGTAGTAGCCGCGCGCCCGCCACGACAATTCCCGGGTGATCCGCTTGTCCTGGAAGGCGAAATCGCGGATGGCCGTCAGCTCGTGAACGTCGTACACCAGTGTGATCGGCTCCTCGGCGGCGGGCACGGTGACCATGATGGCCTCGCTGCCGTAGATCGCCACGAGGTCGTACATCCGCAGCAGGTTCTCGAGCACCGAGATCGGCTTCACCTTCTCCAGCTTCAGCGAAACCTTGGTCAGCTTCAGCGAAAGATAGTCAACCGGCGTGGGATCCCCCCATGGGTTCTCGCCGCGATCCACATTCGGATCCTTGCCTTTGATGGTCAGTCTTGGATCGAGCACGAGGTTCACCCCGGTGGCTTTCTGCAGCTCGGCAAGAATACTGGCCAGGGGGGCGTCCTGGTACTCAACGGACATTTCGGGTGCCTGCAGCTTGTTGAGTACTTCCCGGAAGGCCGCGTCGTCCTCGGCAGGCTCGGCGCCGATAGCGGCTTGATCCGTCTCACCGGCCTGCACTTTCAGGCCGGCCTTCTCGAGAGCCTCGAGCAGGCGGAGCACGTCCGCCTCCCGTGTGTCGGCCCCCAGGCTTGCTCCGCACAGGAGGCTGAGCAGCGCCCCCACAGCTAAGACTGTTCTCATTTTCCGACTCCTTATCCTTGCCGCACGCCAAGATTTTGCAGGAGGGGCTTGCCGGGCTCCGGGCAGACAGGCACCCTGCTGGCGTTGCCGCGGTTGGCCGGCGAGTTACCGCCGGCTTGAAGGCAGCATCCCGAAACCCAAGCCTCCCATACAAATTATAGCACACCTTTTCCGATAATCAAGTTCCCTTCCATTCCCGGCGACGAAGAATGGTGAACATTCCGCCATCTTCAACGATACTTCATATCGCGGATCGGGGGGAATTGAGGGAGCGAACGGCGCCATGATTCCCGCACAGTGGATGGAGAACCAGACCATGTCTGCCGCACGAACAACGATTCAGGTTGATGAAGCCTTCCGCATCGTCGACAGCGTACTCTCCGGCGTGAAAGCTCCGGGCGAGACGGTTGCCGTTCGCGAGGCCCTGGGGCGAGTGGTGCTGGACGATCAGCGATCGGAGCTCGATCTGCCGCCGTTCAACAAGGCGGCGATGGACGGCTACGCGGTGGCCGCCGGCGACTGCCGCGACTCCTACAGGCTCGTCGATACCGTGCCGGCGGGGCAGTTGCCGGCCGCTGAGCTTCTGCCTGGCACTGCAGCACGAATCATGACCGGCGCCCCGGTGCCCGCCGGGGCTGGCAAGGTAATCAAGCAGGAGGATACCCGCGAACACGACGGCATCGTCGAAGTCCTTCGTCACGATACCGCTGCCAATATCTGCGGCAAGGCCGAAGACGTCCGCCGGGGCCAGGTGATCGTCGCGGCCGGGACGCTTCTTGATCCGGTTGCGGACGCGAGCCTGATCGGTTGCGGGATCACA
>DATKYA010000556.1:0-4688 GCA_035528775.1 Planctomycetota bacterium
TCGATGCCCTTCTGGTGCGTGGGCAACCCCCTCTCTGATCCCTTCGGCGGCGCCGTCCTCGAGCGGATCGATTCCATCAAGGTCGCCGAAATCATCTCCTGGGCCGCCGAGCAGAAACTGATCGAAGCCACCTCATTCCACGACGACGACCTCGTGCCGTGGGACCTCACCAACTCCGAAGACGATCTCGACAGGAAAAGCTCGACCTATGCCACGCTGGAGAAGATCAAGAGCATGCTCCGCCGGTCCGGGCTGTTCGTGAACACCGCCACGTGCAGCCTCCACGGCAACTCGATCTTCCGCAACGGCGGCCTCGCCAACCCCGACCCGCGCATCCGCGAACTTGCCCGCCTGAAGGTCGAGCGCACCATCCGCATCGGCAACATGCTCGGAGCCAAGTACCTCACCTACTGGGTGGCACGCGACGGCTTCGAGGTGGTTGTGAAGGTGCCGTGGAAGAACGTCTTCGACTGGCTCGCCGCCGCACTCGATCATGCATACGACTACATCAAGCAGAACAAGTTCACCAACTACGTCGGCGGCACCATCGAGCCCAAGCCCAATGAGCCGCGCGGATTCATGTACATCCCGTCGTCCGGCCACGCCGTCGGCTTCATCCTCGGCAAGCTGAAGAACCCCGAGTTCTGGGGCGTCAACCCCGAGCTGCTCCAGCACGAGAGCATGACGCTGCTGAACGCCGTCAACACGCTCGCCTTCCTCGTGAGCACGAAGAAGCTGTCGTTCCTGCATTTCGGCAACCAGATCAAGGCGCAGTTCGACAACGACTTTCCGCCGCTGATCGGCCCCGAAGGCCTGAAGGAAACCGTGCACATGTTTTACGCCCTCAATCAGCTCGGCTGGAAGGGCACGGTGGAATTCGACTGCCACATGCTGCGGGCCGAGGGCAGCCTGAACGACCCCATCGGCTGCCGCAAGCAGTTCGTCGAGAACTGCTGCACCGCCCTCACGATGGCGCTCGAGCTGGCGGCGCGGCTCGACGGCAACTGGGCCGCCAACCTCGAGCAGTCCCAGGCCGACCTCGCCGGCATCGCTCGCATGTGCAATCTCGATCAGAAGAAAATCGCCAGGATCACCAGGCGGGGATGAACGGGGAATGATGAATGCTGAACGATGAACGATGAAAGCCGGGCCGGCTTCCTTCCTATGTGACACCGGCCGGGGTCATTGTCCATGATCCCGGCCCGTGTACTTGGAGCCAACAACAGGGGAACAGAGGAGAGGGCCGACAACGAGGGAACGGAAGAGGCCGAAGACACGGACGAGGTTAGCTGACTGTTCCTGCTTGCTCCTGCGTTCATCGTTCATCTTTCAGCGTTCATCTTTCAGCATTCAGCATTCATCGTTCAGCGTTCATCGTTCATCGTTAACCATTCCCCTACGGGCGTTCAGCTCCTTGCACATAACACCTTAAACAAATCCGCCAGAATGACGATAGTAGTTTGAGGAACGTCCCGACAACCTGCCCGTGGTCTTCAGCGTGCGTTTTCCCATTGGCTCGAGTGATTGCACCACAGCCTGCAGTGTTTTATTGAATATGGAAATCGGAGTTATCGGCGTCAGCCATCAGACCGCCCCCGTGCACCGCCGCGAGCAGCTTGCACTGCCGGGCGAGCTCGCGCGCAGCCTCCTCCGGGCCATGCGCGCCGACGGCTCATTCAACGAAGCACTGGTGCTCGACACCTGCAACCGCACCGAAATCTACTTCACAGCCGGCCACTGCGAGACCGCCGCACCACGGTTGCTCGAGTCGATCGGCCGAATCAAGCAAACGCCCGTCGAACCGTCCGACTTCTACCGGTTCACCGGCTCCCAGGCCGTGCGGCACCTCTTCTCCGTCGCCGCCTCGCTCGATTCCCAGATCCTCGGCGAAGACCAGATCCTCAACCAGCTCAAGGACGCCTACCGCATCGCCTGCGAGGAAAGCACCATCCATTTCCTGCTCAACAAGCTGCTGCAGCGGGCGTTCCGCGCCGGCAAGCGCGTGCGAACCGAAACCGGCATCGGCTGCGGCTCCCCCAGCGTGGCCCGGGCCGCCGTCGATTTCTGCTCCAATCTGCTCCCCGAGCTTGCCGGCAAGGCCGTGCTCGTCGTCGGGGCCGGGCGCACCGCCGAGCTCGCCGCCCAGTTGCTCATCCGCCACGGCGTCTCACGGCTCACCCTCGCCAACCGCACCATCGCGCGGGCACGCCACGTGGCCCACAACCTCCAGCGGCTGTGCGAAAGCCTTCACGGCACCCCCTGCACAAGTGGATCCGATGCCCTCACCCTTGCCGCATGCGGCGGTCCGGAGTCATTCGACGCATCCGTCGCCCTCGCCGAGGCGCCCACCCCATCCGGCACCGCCGGCGAAGGAGAACCAGCATCCTGGTCCATGCCAGGAACAATGAGCAAGGATCAACGAACAGGGAACAAGGAACAAGGAGGAACGGCAATCGATGCCATCCCCCTCGACGATATCCCCGCGGCGATCATCGAATCCGATCTCGCATTGTGCTGCACCGCATCACCCAACCTGGTGCTCACGCACGACAGCCTCGCCCCGGTGCTGCGCCGCCACGAAGGCCGCCCCTTGTTCATCGTCGACGTCGCCGTCCCGCGGGACGCCGACCCACGCCTCAGCGGCCTGCCCAACGTCTTCCTCTACAACATCGACGACCTCGAATGCGGCCACATCGAGGCCGATAGCCAGCTCATGCTGGACAAGGCCCGCGCCATCGTCGAGCACGAAGTCTGCCAGTTCTCCCGGTGGCTCGACTCCCTGCAGGTGGCCCCCACCATCAAGCTCCTGCAGCGGCGGCTCGACCTCATCCAGCAGAAGGAACTGAAGAAGTTCGAGCACAAGATCGCCGGCCTCAACCGCCGGCAGCTCGAGCATATCACGCGCCGCCTGTGCAGCAAAATCATCCACAAGCCCCTGGCATTCATCCACAGCCTCCCGGAATCCTCCGACGACACCATGGCCGCAATAGAGATGATCCGCAGGCTGTTCGATCTCGATTCACTGGAGAAAACCGATGAACCCGATCGTAGTCAGAAGCCGTAATCCCATCTTGCGCGCGAGCCTCGATGCCGGCGACCGTCGCCGCGTTCAGATGCTGAGCCGCGCGAAGCAACCCGTCGCACCCGCGCAGCCGCCCGCTCGAACAGCCGCGGAAAAAACGAACACCAAAACCTGACCGACAGCGGACAGCACAGCAAACCCGACGCACCGCAGCGGGAATCATCAGACACACAGAACGTCAGAACTCCTCCCCGCTCGCCATCCCGAGCCCTTCCCTGAGTGCAACGACGACCTCATCGAGGCTGGCCCATTCGCCGGGCATTTTCGAGCCGTGCTTCCTGCACAGTGCGATGAATGCGGCCACGTGCGGCCGCAACTCCCGCGCAAGCTCCGGATCGAAAACCAGCGGTTTGCCGTCATCGGCGTTTCTGCGGCGAAGCTTCGCCTTGAAGTACGCCGGTGCCACCACAGGCTCGACGATCAGCGCGTGGCAGCAGATCGACGCCTTCTCGACCCTGGCGCGGATTTCGTCGTTGTCTGCCAGTTCCATTGCTTCATCGAACATGGCGAGGCCCTGTTTTCCGATCTCCGCCGACAGCCCGTAGTCGGCAGCCATGGCGTGGCAGTGGCGATGCTTGCCGCTGGCCTCCGCGGTGTCGTGTACGAGATCGATGAACCGTCGGATCGGCCCCGCCGCGCGGCCGTAGTGCAGCGCCAGGAATTCGTCCGTCAGCGCCTTCTCGTCGCGCGACGGATCCCACAGCAGGTTGCTCACGATGTAGTTTCGCAGCCCTGCCAGCTCCGCGCCCGACGCCGGCCCCTGCATGAACAGGCCCTTCACGTTGTTCTGCACGAGGAACCGCACGTTCTCCCCGAGGATTCGCAGGTTCGGGCAGGGCGTGAGGTAGTTGTGGAAGTTCGTGATGTAGGTCCACACGTACACGTTCCGGCTGATCTTCCCCCAGCCGGCGATATCCTCGCAGAAGCCGGTGTTGAGCGGGCAGGCGGCATTGCTGAGTGCGTGAATCTGGCAACACTCGATGCTGCAGAGCTGGATCTGCACGTTGGGGCGCGGGCGGATCGACTTCGGCGGCTTGCGCGAATACTGGTACGCGAGCGTTCCCACCATCACGCCCGGGTGCTTCTTCGCCACCTCGTCGGCGATGGCGTTCACCATGGTCAGCAGCGAGCCCATGTGCGAGCCTTCCGCGTCGTCAATCGCCTTGCACCGCGCGCACTGGCAGTATCGCCCGTTGTCGTTCTGCGATACCGAGATGTTGCCCCACTCCGGATGCTTCTCGAGATCGGCGAGCACGCCCTCGGTGATGATCCGCCGCACGTCGGGGTTCGTGGTGCAAAGCTGCACGCCCGGCCCGTAATGATCGTCCTTCACGTCGGCGGGCCGCTTGCCGTCGATCTCGCAGAAACACTCGGGGTGCTCCTTGCCGTATTTGCTCCAGGGCACGTAGCGGCTGAAGCTGTGGTTGATGAGCTGAACGGCAGTCTTGCCGCCAAGTTCCGGCTCGTCGGCTACGGTGTTCGTTCGCATCCGCGATGCGAAAACGTGATTCTCGCGTATCTCGCCGAAGTAGCTCCACCGGAACGACAGCGGCGGTGAATACGTCTTGTCCATCGGCTTCAGTGCAAGGCTCCCCACGGCTTTCGG
>DATKYA010000557.1:0-3363 GCA_035528775.1 Planctomycetota bacterium
CCGATGCCCGGCACCGGCCTCGAAGCACTCAAGCCCGGCGGACGAATCTACGAGCTCGACAACGCCCTCATCAAGCGCCTCCGCAAGGACGGATACGGCGAGCCTGCCATCTGGTGGTCGCAAACGCACCATTTCTTCGAGAAGTGTACCGACGATGAAGTCCCGCCCGAATGCGCCGGCCGCGCCATCTCCATCTACAGTTGCTGGACCGGCATCACCACCAAGGGCTGGCTGGGCGGGCCCCAGATCGACAAGATCCCCCAGCCGAGCGCCGTCTGGCCGGTCCGCCCCCCGCTCACGTTCGCCGAAGGCAACGCACCCGAGCTTGTCATCGCACGGCCCGAGAGCTGGATGGCCGACCGCACCCGTCACGACAACCTCATCGCCCTGATGCTCGCATCGAAAACCCCGCTCGCCATCACGTCGCTGGGCACCGTGCCGTCCGAAATCCCCGGCGCCGCCGAGTCGGCCCAGACCGGCTGGCAGATGAAGCAGCGCGGCCTCACCCGCAGCCTCGCATTCTGGCTGAACCAGGGCGCACCATACGTCCTGCTGCATTCCGCGTATGAAAGCCGCAACGACGAGATGTCGCACGCGCTGATCCCGTTCATCGCCGACCCGCTGAAATTCCGCTGGCAGGATGCGCCGCCGCTCGTCACGCTCCGCTCATTCTGTGACGCCCTCAAAAACGCGAAGCCGCTGCGCGAACTCGACCCGCTCAAGTTCAAGTTCGCAGTGGAACCGAACCCCGTGCTGATTCCGCCCAGTGCGAATGGCGGCTCGCTCACCGCCGCCGATGCCGTCGCCCTGCTCCCCTACCAGCTCGACGAGCGCACGTTCGCCGTCGCCGCCTACGTCGTCAGCACGAACATCGCCGACCGCCTCCAGCCCCTGCGGATGACGCTGCAGATCGACCGCCGGATCGGCGACGCCGGTGTGGCCTGGTCGCAGCCGTCCTGCAACGCCACCGGCACGGCCGCCGTCGTCGAACGCAATGCCGATTTCACCACCATCGATTTCGATGTCCACGATGATGTCACGTGGCTCACTTTTGCCGTCGAATAGCAATCAAGCGAGGACAAGGACACTATGCTCCCACGAGAACGCGTGATCGCTGCCCTCGAGCACCGCGAACCCGACCGCATCCCCTGGGGCGAGCACTCCATCGACTACAACGTCTACGAAGACATCCTCGGCCGGCCCACCTTCGTCCAGGCCAAGATGAAGGAAACCCAGGCCTGCTGGGACGGCCGCCGCGATGAGATCGTCGAGTCCTACAAGCGCGATATACCCGATCTCGTCCGCGCCCTCGAAATGGACATCGTCCCCGTCGGCGGCGTCCCCGCGAAGGACTACCGCCCAAAGCCCATGGAGAAGCTCGACGACATCACCTACCGCGACGATCTCGGCAACATCTTCCACGTGTCGGCCACCACGCACGACCTCATGCCCTACAAGCGCAACACCGCCAACTACAAGCCACCAACGCTCGAAGGCATCCAGGAGCAGATCGACAAGCTCGACGAACAGCCCCTCGGCGACCCGAACGACGACTGCTGGGAACTCGTTCGCCACGTCATCAAGGAGATGAAGGCCACGCACTTCATCATGCTGAAGGTCGGTGACCTCCAGTGGCCCATCTTCGGCGCTACCGAAGAAGAAGGCTGGATGAACCTCGTGCTCGAGCCTGAGATCACGCGTAAGCTGTGCGAGCTGCGCGGCAAGCAGATGCTCCGCGAAGTCCGGCTACACGCCCGACTCGGCGTCGACGGCATCATGCCCTGCGGCGACCTCGGCAGCAGCACCGGCCTGATGGCCAGCCCCCAGCTCTACCGCGAAGCCCTCTACCCGTGGCACCAGGCACACGTCGCTGAAGCGCACCGCCTCGGTCTGTGGGTTCTCAAGCACTGCTGCGGCCACACCTGGCCCATCATCGACGAGCTTGCCGAAGTCTACGACGCCTACGAAGCCATCCAGGCCACCGCCGGCATGGACATCCGAAAGCTCAAGGAACGCGTCGGCAGCAGGCTCACCCTCTGGGGCGGAATCTGGCACGAACACATCATCCTCGGCTCGCAGGACGACATCCGCAACGACGCCCGCTACTCCTTCGAGTACGCCGCCCCCGGCGGCGGCTACATCATAGGCTCCACGCATTCCCTCGCGGTCGACGCCAAGCCCGAGAATATCCTCGAGATGAAACGCTGCCGCGACCGCTGGGGAATCTATCCCATCGATCCGAAGCGGTTCACGTGATACCTGACGCTCGACTGAGCGGTTTTTGCCGATTGTTCAGAGTTTTCCGCTTGCAATTCGCCGCGGAAATTCGTAGATTGTCCTTTGGTCACAAACGAAATCCGCAGGCCCGGGAGGCCGAGCATCAATCTCAGGACCGATCGCCGATCCGCAGCCTTCTGGTTCTTCTGCCCTGCTCGTGGTTGGGCGGCTCGTGCGGCATCGGCACGGAAAAAGGGACGGATAAGGAGATCAGGGTGAACATTTACGTAGGGAATCTGCCGTTTGCAACAACCGAGGACGATCTGCGCGAGGCGTTCGGAGCATACGGAGAAGTGACGTTGGTGACCGTCATCAAGGACCGCGACACCGACAAGTCGCGAGGCTTCGGATTCGTCCAGATGCCCGAGACTTCCGAGGCCCAGGCCGCCATCGATGCCTTCAATGGCAAGCCGTTCCAGGGCCGAACGCTCACCGTCAATGAAGCTCGCCCCCAGGCACCGCGCGGTGGAGGTTCCGACAGGCCGCGCCGCTCCATGGATAGCTGATGAAGATGGGATGATGGGAAGAAGAGGATAGGAAAACCGGCGGCCATCAGTGCCCACTGCGTCCACTTGGTCCACGTGGTCCACTGCGTCCACCGCCGCCAACCAGCTTTCTTCCTCTTCACCCATCATCTCATCATCTCTTCATCTCCTCTTCCCGTCCCCTCTCTTCCCGTCCCTCGTACTTCTTGACTTCTCATCTTCTTGACTTCTTATCTTCTTCCCTTCTTACCTTCTTGACTTTCCCCGCCCCACCTCCTACAATTCATTTTATGCGATCGCTCCATCGTTTCCTCATCCCCGGCGTCTCGGCGGCCGAACGCATCGAGGTCCCGCGCGACGAAGCCCGGCACATCGTCCGAGTGCTGCGGCTGAAGCCCGGCGACGAGCTTGCCGCGTTCGACGGCACCGGGGTCGAATGCGTCTGCCGCATCGCCGAGCAATCCGGCCGCCGCGTCACGCTCGACGTGATCGAACGCCGCACCGTCAGCCGAGAGCAGGACGTCCACGTCACCCTCGCCATCGCCGCATCGAAGAACAAGGCGATGGACCTCATCGTGCAGAAAGGCACCGAGCTCGGCCT
>DATKYA010000558.1:0-3488 GCA_035528775.1 Planctomycetota bacterium
CCGTTCAGGTCCATCGGCGCCGGCGGGGCATACGTCACCGTGATCATCCGCGACGGCCAGTACGAGCTGTGGCACAACACCTGGGGCGACGGCATCGACCAGCGGCAGATCGTGGTGAACCGCGGCCCCGACATCTTCCACCTGGGCGGCGAGGAGCCGGTGTTCGATTCGTCGATCATCACCGACGTGCCCGACCCGAAGACGCCGGAGCAGCCCTCGTCGGAGCGCGGATTCACCCGCACGTTCATGTATCACAACGCCGACACCGGCTACGTGCTGCTGACGTGCGTGTGCCCGGGCTACTATCCCGGCTCGGTGCCGCTGCTGCCGGCGTTCGTGCGCTCGAAGACCGGCCGGCCCGGCACGTGGTCCTACACCGGCAAGCTCACCGGCGAGCCGCTCGATGAGGCCGCCAAGCGCAAAATCTGGAGCGACGGCGGCACGCTGTTGAAGCTCGACGACGGCCGCTGGCGGATCTACCTCAACGGCTTCGGGCAGAAAGTTGCCGCGATCGAAAGCGACACGCTGGACGGCCCGTGGCGGTTCCTGCGCAACGCCGATGGCACCATCCGCGACCTGCTGCCCGGCGAGAACGGCGGCCCCTGGGTGAACGTGCTGCGGGTCCGCCCCGACCTGTGGCACCTGTGGCTGACCGATACTTGGCCGCCGCAGGCCATCTGGCATTTCTGGTCGCGCGACGGCCTCACATGGCAGCTCTACGGCAAGCAGCCCGAGATCACCCGGGCTGCAGTCGGCGGGCACGCCATCAAGTGCCTCCGCACGTACCTTGATCCCGACGGCCAGACGATCATCGGCCTGCTGTCGGTGTGGGTGGCCGGCAAGAAGGACGGCGAGGGCGGCTGGGTGCTGCACGCCAGCCGGATGCCTGTCGGCCCGCCGCCGGAATAAGTGGCTCTTGGGTGAATACGATGCCGCCTACTAATGCGAATAGTGCATGCGTTACTCGATTCGGGATAATGCACAACTCGCCACTTGCCCTACAACGCATGAAACAGGGTCTGGCTACCTTCCTCACTCATGGAGAATTCCCGGGCCTGTACGGGCCGCTGTGAGCGTCTGTGTGCATTCTGGAGGGATGAGGGGCATGGCTCATGTTTGCGGATTTCAGGCCGATCGAGCCTGAGCTCACTTGCAGAATATGTTAATCACTGTTATGAAATCTGAATATGCTGTATGGGATCGCTCGCGATCCGAACCTTCCCCCAGCCGCGGATCGCCTCCGCTTCCCTCCTCTGATTCGCGCCTCCGACCCCAGCTTCGCCCTACACGTACTTCACGAGGAACTCCTCCAGTGCATCGGCGAATGGCCCGGTGAGGTTGTGCTGGTGTACTTCCGCCGCGAAGTCGAGCCGATCCTCGGCACCGTGCAGGCGGTAGATCTTGCGGGTGAAGCTCTCGACGGCATCGAATCCGCTGACGGGCCACCAGCAGTCGGGCAGATTCGCTCGCACGAGCAACGGCCGCGGAGCGATCGCCGCGTGCAGGTGCTCCACGTCGCACACCGCGAGGATGCCGAACGGGAACGGAGACGCGTCGCTGTTGGCGTGATAGGATGCCATCTCGGCGGAATGGATGGCGAAGGTGGTCTCGGCGCAGATGGGCGCGGCGGCGCAGAATCCGTCGTCGAGCGCGGCCGACAGCCACGTGTCCTGCCCGCCCTGGCACAGCCCGGCCACCGCCACGCGCTTCGGGTCGACGTCGCCCCGTGATCGAAGGTATTCTCCGCAGCGCATCGTCTCGGCCGCCCGCAGCGCGAGCTGGCTTATGCCCAGCAGCATGCCCATCCCCATCACGAGCGTCATTCCGCGCGAGTGCTTCTGCTCGAACGGCGTGGTCTCGCCGAACGGCGCGTGGTCGGGGATCAGCACGATCATTCCCCGGCGAGCCATCCGCTCGGCGAAGGCCTGGTAGGCGGGGTCCCACTTGTCCTGCGGCCAACCGGGGTTCCACACGAGTGCGGGCCTGCGGCCGCCCCCCTCAGCCGGACAGAACACGAAGCACGGAATCGCGTAGTCATCGTCGGCGTAGACGTCGACCCGCTCGCAGATGACATCTGCTCCCACGCGAATCCTGCCGCGGACGGTCGATTCGCCCAGCGGCGGGAGCTGCGGGATGCCGATCACGCGAGGCAACTCCCGCCGGAGATGCTCGCGGAACGCATTCCACTCGGCGAGCGTGCGGAAGTCCCTGGGCAGCTCGAGTGTCATGCGCATCACGCGCTTCTGCAGCCAGCGGATCGCGTTGGTCTTCTCGCCGGGCGGCTCGTCGGCAAAATAGCGGTTCAGATCCTTGTCGATGTTCATTGTGTTTCCTTCTCGAGCAAAAACCCGGCACCGTGCTCCCGGAGGAAGGCCGGGAAATCGACGGCGGCGCCGGTTTCGATGCTGTGCAGGATCGCCTTCTCGGCTGCAAGGACGCGGGCGGCGTCGCGAACCGTCATCGTGCAGCGGCCCCCGCTCCGGATGCAATCCACCAATTCACGGAGCTCCTCGAAATGGCCCATGTAGCCGTGCGGCCCGCGGTAGAAGTCGGGACCGTCGAATCCCCAGGAGAACTCCGCCTTGTCGCGAGTGCGCATCAGGTGGCATTCCTTGAAGCGCTTCGCGAGGTACACGCAGCAATCCCGCCCGAAAAGCTGGTAGTGATACTTCGTCAGCATCGCATTGAACGAGCCGCCGTGCTGGATGTAGTTGTGAACGGTGCCGTCGGCGAAGGTCAGCACGGCCGCGAACGAATCGGCCGGCAGGTGCGGATCGAGCCCCCACCGCTGCCTGCCGCTCGCGTAGATTGTCTGCAGCGGCGCCTCGTGGAACAGGTGCATCGCGAGATCGAGGTTGTGCACGGCCTGGTGCGTGACTGTGTCGGAGCATTGGCAGTATGAATACAGCGGATGGGGGCACATCTGCTTGGCCTTGCGGGCCATCGGGGCGAGGCGATTGCAGGTGCCGAACTGGAACGCGATGCCCGCGGCTTCCACGGTCCGAACGGTGTCGAGCGCGTCCGCCAGGCTTTCGGCCAGCGGTTTCTCGACAAACACGTGCTTGCCCGCCCGTGCGGCGGCTTGGACCATCATCGGGTGCATTGCCGGGCCGATCTGGATCAGCACGCCGTCGATCGACCGGTCGGCGAATACTCGCGCGGCGTCGGCGGTTGCGTAGTCGCCGCCGAACTGCTCAAGCAGCGCCCGCGCCCGATCATCCTGCACGTCGCAGTATGCCACCGTGCGGGCGCCGCCCGCGGCTGCCATGTTCGGGCAATGCACGTCGCGCGCCATGCTGCCGCAGCCGATCACGCCGAATCGAAGCTCGTTGGCCATCTGGGGGCTCCTTGAAATCTCTTTTATTTGCTCCCTGTTCCCGAAAAATAGCGATGGGCCTTCGAGGGTTATCGCCCAACTGCCAGCAGCATCTCCAATGGTGATTGCATGAACCAATCTGCATCTTCCGCCCGCCGCACCAGAATGGTGC
>DATKYA010000559.1:0-2029 GCA_035528775.1 Planctomycetota bacterium
TTGTCACCCCCTCTTCCTCTTCATCTCTTCATCCCTTCATCTCTTCATCCGTTCCATCGGCCTTCCGTCAGCCTTCGACGTTCAGCGTTCGACGTTCGTTTTCTCTTCCTCTTTCTTCATCTGTGCAATCTGTGAAATCTGTGGATCCATTCTTCATTCTTCATTCTTCATTTCTTCCTCACACCACCTCCTTCCACGCCCTCCCGTATTTAATCCCCTCGATCGTCCCTCTGCTCACCCCGAACTGCCCGGCCAGCTCCTTCGATCGTTTCCCTTGTGCCAGCAGCCTTCTGATCTCGCGCACCTGGTCGGGCGTCAGGATCGCCAGCGGCCGCTCGCGGATCATGTGCAGCCGCGTGTGTTCCGCGTTCGACATCAGCTCGAGATTGCCGGGCGAGTTGTTCAGCCGGTCGCCGTCCACGTGGTGGATGCGGTGTTTCGGCGGCAGCTCGCCCTTCATGGCCCGATACACGAGCCGGTGAGTGAAGCATTTCGCGTTGATCCCGCGCCACCAGAAGGTGGTCATTCGGTATCCGAATGGGCCGAGCTTCACGTCGGCCGGCTCGCGCGGGCACGGGGCCAGCCGGCAGACGCCGCGGCGGCAATCAGTCTTCAGCCGCGCCGGGCGCCACACCCGGCCGCGGCGGTCGATCTCGAACGCGCCCAGCAGTGCGAACCGGTAGATCAGCTCCGTCCGATCCCCGATCAGGTGCTCGACGACGATCGACATCGGCACGGCGATCGGGATCGAGCCGCTGTCGGGTGGCTGGCCGGGGAGGCGGCTGGCCGCCCACGAGACCAATGGGTGCCGGTCATTCGCCAGCCGTTTCAGCAGCGCCGCCGGCGTGTGGCGGTTCGCGGCAACAAGGTGTCGGACGGTTTCAGCGCGGTCCGCCGCGAGCAGTTCGATTTCGCACGAAGAATCGGTCGGAGTCCACAGGCGGGCACGAGTTTCCTTCTCGATGAGTGATGATGTGGTCATGGCGGGGCCTTTCGGCAAGAGGCAGGAGGGGAAGACGGGAAGACAGGAGGACGGGAAGAGGGGGGAGGCAACAGGATGGACGGGATGATGAGGATGACGGGATTCATCCCTTCATCGCTTCATGGAGGTGCGCGTGCTGGCATGGGTCAAGCGGGATCGATGGGGGAGCAGTCGGAGAGCAGAATCGAACAACGGCGGGAATCGCGGCTATGCGGCCGGAAAGCGAAACATTATCCCTCCCCCTCAATTATACCACATGCGCCGCCGGACGTCAAGTACTTTTTCTGAACAATATTTGCGAGCGGCCTAAACATGTGACTGGAATTGCGATTTGGCAAACCATTATACATTGTAGCAATAATGTTGCACCGTAGAAACGTGGCGGCAAACCATCGTGTTCGCCCTCGTCATGTACCCGGGAACCGCGACCCGGCCAGGGCGAACACGATGGTTCGCCCTTACGGAATGACCGCGATGCCCATCGGGAACGCGATATCCGCAATCGCTTCCGGCTTCGCGTCGCCGCCACGCACGCGGATCAACTTCCCGTTCAGGCAATCGCCCGCATAGAACCCATCGCCCGCCGGATCCGGCACGATGGCCCGGGCGGGCGCGGGAATCGCGGCGGGCGCGGCCTTCCACCCGTTCGGATCGAGAACGAACCCCCGCCACTCCATCGCGTCGATCGCCGTCAGACGCCCGCCGGGGCCGGTGATGAACCCGCCGATCCATTTCGAGACGCCCAGGTTTTCCGCGGCTTCGCCCTTCGCGAGGTCGACCAGCATCACGCCGTTGTGCGTGGCGACGAGCAGCTTGCGTTCGCCTTCGACGGCCGCCACCGCCTCCGTGAGCTGGCCCAGCGCGATCCGCCGCCGCACCGTCCCGGCATCCAGGTCGATCTCGGAAATTCCGCTACCGAAGAAATCCGCCGTCCACGCCCTGCGGCCGTCGCTTGAGATCGCGATGCCCATCGGGTAGACGTCGCCGATCTCCAGCGGAGCCTCGCGGCGAAGTTCGGGCACCGAAATCACCTCGATGCGGCCGGCT
>DATKYA010000560.1:0-6043 GCA_035528775.1 Planctomycetota bacterium
CAACCACCGACCAACGCGCCTTCTGGCTCCGAATGGTGAAGCACAGCGACGTCGCCCTCGCAGGCGCCGTGGTGATGGTGCTCGTGGTGCTGATCATCCCGATGCCGCCGCCGCTGCTGGACGTCTTGCTGACGATCAACATCTCGGCGTCGCTGGCCGTGCTGCTGGTCACCCTCAACGCATCGGAGTCCTTGGAGTTCTCCACCTTCCCGTCGATGCTGCTGTTCGCCACGCTGTTCCGCCTGGCACTGAACGTGGCGTCCACGCGGCTGATCCTCCTGCACGCCTACGCCGGCGAGGTGATAACGTCGTTCGGCAACTTCGTCGTCGGCGGCAACATCGTCGTCGGCATGATCGTCTTCCTGATCCTCGTGGTCATTCAGTTCGTAGTGATCACGAAAGGCTCGGGCCGCATTTCCGAAGTGGCGGCGCGGTTCACGCTGGACGCCATGCCCGGCAAGCAGATGGCGATCGACGCCGATCTGAACGCCGGGCTGATCACGGAAGACGTTGCCCGCAAACGCCGGGAGAAGATCGCCCGCGAAGCCGACTTCTACGGGGCGATGGACGGCGCCAGCAAGTTCGTCCGCGGCGACGCCGTCGCCGGCATCATCATCACCGTGATCAACATCGTCGGCGGCATCATCATCGGCGCCATGAATGGAATGGGCGTCGGTCAGGCCGTGAATACCTACGCGATCCTCACCGTCGGCGACGGCCTCGTCACCCAAATCCCGTCGCTGATCATCGCCACCGCGTCGGGCATCCTGATCACGAAGGCATCGTCGAAGACGAACCTGAGCCGGGAGATGACCGCGCAACTGTTCACCCAGCCCCGCCCGCTGTTGATCGCGTCGGCCATCCTGGTGTTCTTCGGGCTGATCCCGGGGCTGCCGAAAATACCGTTCTTCGTGATGTCGCTGGTGTTCGGCGGGCTGTATTATGCGTCGAAGCGGCTGCCGGCGCTCCAGAAGGCGAAGCAAGAGGCGGCGCAGGCCGCCGCACAGGCCAAGCCCGCCCCCGCCTCGCCCGACGACCCCGACGGCGTGCGCGAACTCCTCGAGCTTGACCGCATCGGCATCGAAGTCGGCTACCGCCTCATCCCCATGGTCGCGCCGGCCGGCGGCGGAGGCCTGCTCGACAAGATCGCCGCCATCCGCAAGCGCCTCGCCAAGTCGCTCGGGTTCGTCATTCCGGCCGTCCGCATCAAGGACAACGTGCAGCTCGAACCCGACGCCTATCGTATCCTCCTGCGCGGCGAGCAGGTGGCCGCCGGCAAGCTCGCGGTCGACCACCTCCTCGCTATGGACGGCGGGACCGTCATCGAGAAGATCGCCGGCGTCCCCACCACCGAGCCTGCCTTCGGCCTCAAGGCCCTGTGGATCGACCGCTCGCAGAAGGACCTAGCCGAGATGAACGGCTACACCGTCATCGATCCGGTCACCGTCCTGGTCACCCACCTCAGCGAGATCATCAAGCGTCACGCGCACGAAATCCTCTGCCGCGAAGACGTCCACAAGCTCGTCGACATCGTGAAGAAGGAAAATCCGACAATCGTCGACGAGCTGGTGCCGAACATGCTGCCGCTGTCGACCGTGCAGCGCGTGCTGGCCAACCTCCTTCAGGAAAAAGTGCCCATCGTCGATCTCGCCGCGATTCTGGAAGCACTTGCCAATCACGCGCACGCAACGAAGGATCCCGAGGTGCTCACGGAATTCGTGCGGCAGAGCATGGCCCGCACCATCTGCAGCCGCTACGCCGGCCAAACCAACACCCTGCAGGCGATCGCGTTCGATCCCGCACTCGAGCAGGCCCTGATGCAGTCGGTGAGCCGCGAAGCCATCGAGCCCGGCCTTGCACAGAAGATCGTGAAGGACGTATCCGACGCCGTCAGGGCCGCCGTGGCGTCCGGGAAGGATGCCGTCCTGCTCACGTCGTCGCTCGTGCGGCGGCACGTGCGAAACCTGCTTGCCGCCGTCCTGCCCGACCTGCCCGTCATCGCCTACAACGAAATCCCTCCGAGCTTCCAGATCGTGCCCGTCGCTACGGTCGGTGAAGAGAAGAAAGAGAAGAGATGATGGGATGATGGGATGAAGAGAAGAGGAAGAGGAGATGACAACGGAAGACACGGAAGAACGGAAGAGGGAAACGAAGTCTCGGTACGCCGAAGAACCAGTGGTGCGGTAACCCTGTAGCCTGCAGCCTGTGGCCTGTGGCCTGTACCCCGTAGCCTGTAGCCTGTTCCCTATGATTATTCGCAGTTTCAAAGCCAGAACAATCGACGAGGCGAAGACAATGATCCGCGGCTCGCTGGGGCCGGGAGCGTTGATCATCCAGTCGCGCCCGATCAGGCAGGGTGGAATCTTCGGCCTGATGGGCACCGAGGCGGTTGAGGTGGTTGCCGCGTCCGACGCCGATGACGACACAGGGCGAACACAAGATTCACCCCTAAGGCCGGATGCCGGGCACAACGCGGCGGCATCGGCGGTGCCGCGGTTCCCCGGGGCGGTTCGCACCGCGTCGGTCGGTCAAGCCGAATCAGACGGCCCGGTTCGCGCGTCCTCCTTCCGCCGCATCTATGATCAGCTCGTGGAGCAGGGCGTGCTGCCGAAGCTCGCACGGGCACTGGTGGAGGAGGCCGTGTGCAGGTTCCCGTCGTCGCCCTTCGCCGAGAAATTCCCCAACGTGGGTGACCGGCTGGAATCGGCGTCGCGCGAGGACGTCCTCCAGGCGCTCACCGGGGCCGTCGCGAAGACGATCCGCGTGGAACGATCCGCCAAGCCCGCAACCGGGCCGAAGGTCATCGCGCTCGTCGGGCCGACCGGTGTAGGCAAAACCACCACCATCGCCAAGCTCGCCACCATTGCCAAGATGCGCCACGGCCTGCCCACCGCACTCGCGACCATCGACACCTACCGCATCGGGGCGGTCGACCAGCTCCGCACCTACGCCGAGCTGCTGGCGGTGCCGCTGGCAGTGGTGCAGCGGCCCGAGCAGATGCAGCAGGTGATCGAGAGCTTCTCCGACAAAGCCGTTGTATTTGTCGACACGATCGGCCGCAGCCCGCGCGACCACGACCGCGTGGACACGCTCCGCCCGTTCCTCGGGCGACTGCCGAACCTCGAAACGCACCTCGTGGTGAGCTGCACCGCCAAGTACGACGACGTGCTCCTCGCTCACGAAACCTTCTCGCGGCTGCCGATCAGGCGGCTGGTCTTCAGCAAGGTCGACGAGGCCGTATCATTCGGATCCGTCTACAACCTCGCCGCACAGTCGCAGGTGCCGCTGTCGTACCTCACCGTTGGCCAGGAAGTGCCCGACGATATCGAAGTGACTACGCCCGGGAGAATCGCGGAGCTGCTGATGAGAGCGGCATGAAGATGTGGGGTGGTGGGGTGATTGGGTGATTGGGTGATCGGGTGATGGGGTGATGGGGTGCCCTGTCCATCAAGTCCGCTGCGTCCACTGCGTCCACGGGATCACGAGTAGGATTGTGAAGGAAAAGAACGAACATCGAACGCTGAGCATTGATAGGACATGATCACACAAGCTGAACACGTTTTCGCTCGCGAGGAATTTGCAGTGCGGCCGGATGCGGCCGTGGCCGCGCGAACGCTTGCCATCACCGGGGGCAGCGGGGGCGCGGGCAAGACACAGATCGCCGTGAACCTCGCCGCGGCCCTCGCCGCTATGCGCCACCGCGTGCTGCTGATCGACGCCCACCCAAATGCCAGCAACGCCGCACTGATGCTGGGCGTGCGCACGCCGCTCCACCTTACCGACGTGGCGTCCGGCAGGAAATCACTGGCCGACGTTGCCCACGAAGGTCTATGCGGGGTGACCGTTGCGGCGGCATTCGCACAGCCGGCGGACCTCGCACACCTGCCCCCATGGCAGCGCGAGCGCCTCGCCCGCGGCCTTGCAGCGGCCGAATTCGATTTCATCGTCATCGACGCGCCCCTCGACGCGCTCGATATCCTGGCCGAAGAACTCGAGCCGATCATCGTCTGCACACCCGAGCCCGCCTCGCTGGCCGGCGCCTACTCCGTATTCAAGCAGATCGCGCGGCAGCGGCCAGGCTCGCGCGCGAAGCTCCTGGCCAACATGGCCGACGACGAGGCAACCGAGCGCGTCTACCTGGCGGTTGCAGCGATTTCACGCCGGTTCCTCGGCACTGCCCCCGAATACGGGGGCCACGTGCCGGCAGACCCGGCAGTGGAGCAGGCGTGCCGCCGGCGGGCACCGTTCGTGGTCGAATTCCCCGACAGCCCGGCCGGCTCGGCAGTTCGCGCCATCGCGGCACGATTCTGCCGCTCCACACTGCGTCGGCACGAAAGTTGGATTCATCAACAGGGCATGTGAAAAAAAGCGCAACCGCGCGCTATATCGAAAAAAGATCTGGTCGAGAATAGAAACTGCTGTGCGTCCCGGCACGCGCCGGCGGGCACCAGCACCGTGAAGAGCAGATGATGGCACACAAGTTGTCGATCCTGTTTGCGTTCGGAGCCTTCCTCGTCGCATGGCTCTCGGGCCTTCGAGCAGGAGTGCCGCCCGACTCGATCCTTGTGCGATCGCTGGTCGGCGTGGCGTTGTTCTATGCCCTGGGCCTGCTGCTGTGCAAGGTGGCGGTCGCGTGTCTCGACCTGCCCCAGTCCGAACCGCGGGACGACGAGCAAGCCGAAGGCGGCGCACCGGCTGCCGGGCCCGAAGCCGGCGCCGACGCCCGGCGGCCTTCTCCGTAGAAAGCATCCTGACGAGGCCGCATGGCTCCAGGCTCACCCTGAAGCCTGCAGCCTGAAACCTGCAGCCTGCAATCGCGTGCTCCCCGCCCGACGCTCCGGCAGGGCGGTATCCACATTGGCCGGCCGCCACGGATTGACCGGCCCCCGATCATCTGGCGGCCATTGACGAAACCAGGACAGGTACGCTTATGAACAAGGAAATCGCCGAGCTCTGGAAGAAATTCAAGAAGACAGGTGAGCCGAAACTCAGGGACGATCTGATCGTGAGCTATTTGCCGCTGGTCAAGTACGTGCTGGGCAGAATCTCGCTGTATCTTCCGCCGCACCTCGACACCGAAGACCTCACCATCTCGGGCATCATCGGGCTGATCAAATCGGTGGAGGAATTCGATCTCAGCCGAAAGATCGAGTTCACCACCTTCGCCGTCCCCCGGATCAGGGGAGCGATCCTCGATGAGCTTCGGTCGCACGACTGGGTGCCGCGGTCCGCCCGCAAGAAGGCCAACACCATCACCACCGCCATCAACACGCTGATGGAGGCGAAAGACGAGCCGCCCACGCGTGATGAGATCGCACGCCAGCTCGACATGTCGCCCGAAGAGCTCGAGCGGATGATGACCGAAGTCTCCTTCGCCGCGTTCCTCTCACTCGAGGGCCTGCACACGGAGTCCGACGACGGGCAGATGAAGATGGTAGACTCGATCAGGAATCCGAAATCGAAGAACCCGCTGGGCCTGCTGGAAGGCAGCGAGGAGCAGGAGATGCTCGCCCACGCAATCTCCGCACTCCCCCGGCAGGAGAAGGTCGTCATCGTCCTGTATTACTACCAGGATATGATGCTCAAAGAGATCGCCCGGCTACTGAATCTCTCGAAATCGCGCGTATCGCAAATCCACAACAAGGCCGTCGCCACGCTGCGGGCGAAGATGAAATCCATGTCGATCCCCAGCGTGCGGCAGGCGGCATCGGTTGAATGACAATCCAAGGGAAAGCACGCGGGCTCCTGCTGCGGCTCGTTCGCGTTGCGGAACGACAGGGGGCACGCAGAGGGGCAAGTCGTACCTGGGTATGTATCGAACGGTTCAGGCTCGCAATCCACCCGGGGGACAGACCACCATGTCCGACGATCTGAAAATCCGCCTGCAGACGACCTACCGCATCCGCGGGTCGAGCACGAAGCGCGATCACGCAGACGACTCGCTGGCGTCCTCGCCGCTCCACAACGACCGCGACCAGCGCCGGCACGACTCCTTCGAGCACTCGAACGACTCCGAACCCGATGAGCCGCCTCCCGCCCCTCC
>DATKYA010000561.1:0-2711 GCA_035528775.1 Planctomycetota bacterium
GTCACCGAGGCCGACAGCCTCAACTACACCGTCCGCCCGTGGACGTGGTCGGACGTGATCTGGCATTACGACGACGGGACGCAGGTGGTCTATCCGGCGTACGAGAAGGTGGAGTGGGGGAAGGAGTAGCAGGAGAGGAAACCACGGGTTGAACCGGTGGGGGGCACTGTCGATGTGCCTCTGTAGAGGCCCCAAATGCCCTAACGTACCGTGAGTGATCTTCTGGGGAAACCGGGGACGGAAAACCGGGAAAACCGGGGACAGGCAACTAGTTTTCACTCACGCATGCAGTTGATTGCAGATCCTCCTGTGCGAAAAACTAGTTGCCTGTCCCCGGTTTTCCCTCGATGAAATCCCACCGGTGCTGGTCGTCGCTGATGAGAAGGATGTTTGGTTGATTGGGCAATGGTGGCTCCTTGTGTTTCAGCGTTCTATGAAGAAGCGAGTGCTACGGAGGAACTTCCGTTCTCCCTGCCGAGTTGAGGCGCCGCAATGCATCGTAATAGTCATCCTTTGGCTCGACATGCGAGTACCCGATATAGACGAAGTCCCTTTCACTGTGCGGACGTCTGGGTTCGGCATGAAAAAACACCATCGCATTGTCGGTCAGGTAGCGGTATTTCCAGTGAGGCCAATCGGAGGCAGGTGCCTCCGTCTCGATGGGTTCCGGCAGGCCAAGATCCGCTTCGATCCTGCTCACCGGAGTTCCTACTTCAAGGCGTGCAAAGTACTGCCTGATCGCCTCCACGCTCTTCAAACCGGACCTATGACCACCTGTGCAACTCAGGCAGACTGAGACGACTACCAGGGTCATGATCTCCACAGGCAGGTATCGTTGACACATGGTCCTTCACTCCTTTGGATGCCCTTGCACCGCCGTAAACAACGGTGCTATCACCCGGCTTGGAAGCCGGGAAAGGCCCCTGAGGGGCCTGAAGACCAAATCGCGGTGAAACCGTATCGAAAGCCCAGCACTGGGGCGCCGGCTCAGAAGGGCCGATCTGAGGCTCAGAAGACCTCAGAGATCCACACGTCGAATAGCACTGCCTTGCACGAGGCGCACTCTACGGCATCAGCTTCTTGATCACCACCCTCACCGCCTCCGCCATGCCCGCCACGTCGCTGCCGCCAATGACGAGCCGCTGCGCGGCGGGGTCGAATCGATAGAACGCAGGCTCGTCCTTCGGGCGGTTGCGTCGGTCGATCACCTGGTAGGGCCGCGAGAGTTGGATCACGCCGCGGCCCGGGCCGGGCAGGGCCTTGTTGACGATGATCGGCAGGAACAGGTTCTGCGGCTTGCCGCTGACCCACGGCGTGGCTGAGAACGTCGCGAGGAGCTGGTTGTCGTATTCGTTGCCGAGGAGGATTTCGGGGGCGTCTTCAGCGGTGTAACCGGGAAAACGATGCCGCCAGCGGTCCGCCGAATACTGTACGCCCGCGAGTGTGCAGCGGGCGTCGCATTTCAGCTCCTTGCGGAGTGCCGCCGCAAGCTGCTCGCCAAGCTCGGTGTACGCTGGGCTGCCGCACCCGATCCGCACGGGCTTGCCCTTCAGCGAGGCGAGGAAGGCGCGAATCTCGTCCTTGTGCACGATCAGCACGTCGTCGGGCGGACGCGGCCTGGGCGGACGCCGTCCGCCCCTACCGAGGATCGCGGTGCAGCGGGTCACAAGCTCGTCGTCGGATATGCCGCTCGTGCGCGTGCCGGGGAACAGCGTGACGTCCTTGGCCGTGGAGATCGCGAACACCCGCCCCATGCATGGGGCCAGGCACGTGCGAAACATGACGGCGTTACCCCGCTTCTCGAATCGCACGGGCGCTTTCAGCGATACGTCATAGATCGCCTGCACGCCAGGGATGTTCACCATCACGGCAAGGTATTTCGGCCCCGCGAAGTGATGCACGTACCCGCGGCTGGCGCCGTATTGCCCCTCGCGATTCCACACGCACAGGTACTTCGTATCGACGCCCTCGCGCTCGCGCAGGGTGAACTCGATGGTGCGGTCGGGGTCGTCGACGTTGAGCATGTAGTTTTCCCACGTGCTGCCGCCGTCGGGATAGCCGAGGGTGGGCGCCTCAAGCTCCCGGCCGTTCGGCCGGAGGGTGATCGCCTTGCCGGGCTCGTGGACAGGCCGCAGGCCGAGCGGCGACCGCTGGGTCGCACGCATCTGGCCGCGCAGCCACGCCTCCAGCTCGCGCTGCCAGCGGAGATTCGCCGTGTCGCCGTGAATCTTCCCGAATCCGATCTCGTTGTAGTTGCTCCAGCCGTATTCGCTGCCGAACGGGTAGCCGAGCAGGAGCACGCGGCCCTTGCCGACTTCGCGCGTGATGATTGCGGGGCTGCCGTCGGGATACTTGCCGGTGACCTTCGCGGCGGGCGGGTCGGGCAGGACGTAGGTGCAACTCAGCCGGCCGGCGTAGGTGAGGTCGCCCTCCTTCTGTCGAATGCCGTCCATCTCCCACCAGCCTTCCGGTTGCACGATGCCCAGCGGCGTGCCGACGACCGGCGTGATGGGAATGAACCGCGGCTCCACGACGCCCAACATATCGGCGAGCGGCCACTTCGGGTGCAGCTTGCCAAGCTCGTCGCGGATGCCCGGGGCACTGGTGGCGATCAGCACGCCGTCGGTTTCGACGAACTGGCGGATCGCCCCGCACGCTGAATCCGACAGGCACCACGCGGCGGGTAGCACCAGCGCCTGGTAACCTGCGAG
>DATKYA010000562.1:0-3629 GCA_035528775.1 Planctomycetota bacterium
GAATCCGTTCAACGGGGCGGTCTTCGCCTTGTCGGGGGGGCGTTGGCGGTGATTTTCATCAGAGGTAACCATGAGAGTCTAAAACCTGGACTCTCAGAAAAACATCTGCTGCCGCTTTCAACGCGGCGGGTGTACTCGCGCGGTACGGTCTTACTTGATTCGCGTGTTGATTTCGGTCATCATCATCGCGTTCATGTTGCTCGCGGACGTGGTGCTTGAATGCAAGGATCATGCAAATCCGGGCGTGTCCGGCATTTTTGCCTAAAGGTTTTACGTGCCATTGCCGATATCAATGGATTGGGCAGAATACAATTGTCTGGAGGCGATAGTGTGGTCGCGAGGGATATGAGAATCGGCTTGATGCGGCGTGATGTTGTGCGAATACCACATGGTTCATTTCACCTGAACCGTGAGCACGGGGAGGCCGGGCCGTGTGCTCCGAAGCACGGCCGGCAGATGCAATCAGCCGCCGGTGCGTCCCCCGCGGGCGCGGGGATTGAAGCGCCAGAAGCATCGTTGCTTGTACAGGGTAAGCGGGTGGCGGAAGTCCGATGCGAGATTTCTGCGATGCCCGCGGTAAAGGGAGCTTATGCTCAGCCTTGTGCTAGGCTACTGCCCTTCATTGATCCGCGAGCTGGAGTCGGCATGCGCCGGCGGTTGCCAGATCGAGACGTATGGCAACCGGCGGCAGGTGGGTGCCCGGCTCGGTGATGACGCGCTTCCGCGCCCAAACCTGCTGTTTTATGACCTTGATGCGCTTTCCGGCTCCGCGGCCGTCCGGCTCATTAAGTCCGCCCGATCTTCCTCATCTCGAATCACCATCATAGGAATCACGCAAGGCCGGTCGGTGCGGAGCGCGGCGGTCGCGGGGACCGCCCGAAAGCGGAAAATGGCGCCTGTGCCAGACTTTCTGCTGACGATCCCGGAGGATCTACCGCGCCTGCGCGACATCATCACGGATGCCGGTTCCGCCGCGGAGCCCGTGGCTGGGTCGCTCGAGCTGCACCAGAGGCTCGCGGCCGCCCAGCTCAGAATGCAGGGAATCCTCGACCGGCTCACCGAGGGCGTGGCGGTGATCGATTCGTTCGGGACGGTCACGCGGGTGAACCGCAAGCTGGTGGAGATCCTGGGGGCGCGGGACGCTTCGGAATTCCTGGGCAAGCGCTGCCACGAGGCATTGTGGCGGCTGCCGGGCACGTGCCGGGCGTGCCCGCGGTTCACCGAGGCACCAATCGAGGAAACCAGGACGCTGCGGCAGGCCGAGAGCATGATGCACATCGACGTCTGTGCGGCGCGCCTGGCTGATGCGTCGGGTGCCACCATCGGCGTGATCGAGTCGATCCGCGACGCCACGCCGCGGCTGCGGCTGGAGCAGAGCCTGATCGAGTCGGAGAAGATGAAGGCGATCGGCATGATCGCGGCAGGGCTGGCGCACGAGTTGCGCAACCCGCTGGCGATCATCAGCGCGACGGCCGACTACTGCCTGCAGGTGGCAGAGGATCCGGACGTGTGCGGGGGGTTGGAGAGCATCGCGAACGCGGTGCAGTCGGCCGACAAGATAATCCGCGACCTGCTGAATTTTGCCCGGCCTGCCCCCGACCATTTCGAGCCGGTGAGCGTGGGGGCGATGGTGCATTCGACGGTGGGCATGCTGGCGGCAGAATGCCGCAAACGGGGGGTGGACGTGAACGTGGACCTTCCGTGCGAGCTGCCGCCGGTTCGCGCGGACCGGGGCAAGCTGCAGCAGGCGCTGCTGAATTTCACGCTGAACGGGGTGGAGGCAATGGACGAAGGCGGGACGCTGACGATAACGGCTCGGCCGACGGAAGGGCGAACCGTGGAGATCGAAATCGCGGATACCGGCCGGGGGCTGGCGCCCGATGAGCTGGAGCGCGTTTTCGAGCCGTTCTTCAGCACAAAGACCGGCGGAGTCGGCCTCGGAATGCCGATCTCCCGCAAGATCATCGAGGCCCACGAGGGGCACGTGAGAATCGACAGCTCGCCGGGGAAGGGCGCGACCGTCCGAATCGCGCTGCCCGCGGCGATGGCTGTTGAACATAAGGCGGTTGGCATAGCCTGACAGCTCTTGACGAGGAAGAACCGGACCGACGCCGGCATGGAGAGCCGGGGAAGTCCGGTTGGATACGAGCATCCGGGTTCCAAAGTTGCCCGCTGCCGTTGGCGTTCTTTCTCAGTAGCCGTATGTGCCGGGCGATCCGGCGGCGCTGCCCGAAGGCGGGGTGCGGGCGGCGCGGCAGGGTTGCGGCGGCAGTGCGCCGTACGGGGGTTTTCACAAGAGGTGTGAACTTGCGCCAGCGAATCAAACCGATCGCCACGGAAGGCGGCCGGCCCCGAATTCTGGTTATCGACGACGAGCCGGAAATGTGCCGCTGTCTCGAGAAGTGCCTCGGCCTGCTGGAATGCAGCTCGGAATCATGCACCAGCGGAGTCGAAGGGCTGGCACGGCTCGAGAAGGGCGGGTACGACTTGGTATTCACCGACCTGCGCATGCCCGGTATGAACGGGATCGAAGTGGTGCGCGCGGTGAAGCGAGTGGCCTTGGGAACCGGCACGATTGTGCTCACCGGCTACGGCACGATCAGCAGCGCCGTCGAGGCGGTACACGCGGGGGCCACCGATTACCTGACGAAGCCGTTCAAGATCGACGAGATCCGGATAGCGATCGAGAAGGCGCTGACGAAGACGAAATCGGCCCCGGCCGACGACGCTCGCAACGGCGAGTTCATCGGGCACACGCCGGCAATCCGGGAGCTTCGGGCGCAGGTGGCCCGGAGCGGCGAGGTGCCCTCCAGCGTGCTGATCTACGGCGAGACCGGCGTGGGCAAGGAGATGGCGGCCCGGGCCATCCACGCGTGCAGCAGCCGGCGGATGCGGCCGTTTGCGGCCGTCAATTGCGGAGCCATCCCCGAGAACCTGCTCGAGAGCGAGCTGTTTGGCTGCGAGAAGGGCGCCTACACCGGCGCCCACGACACACGGCGCGGCAAGGTCGAAGCCGCCGACCACGGCACGCTCTTCCTCGACGAGATCGCCGAAACCAGCCTTTCATTCCAGACCGCCCTGTTGCGCGTGCTGCAGGAGAAGGAGGTCGTCCGCATCGGCAGCACGGAGCCGATCCGGGTGGACTTCCGCCTCATCGCCGCGACCAACAGGAACCTGCCGCAGCTCGTGAAGGACGGCTCGTTCCGCGAGGACCTGTATTACAGGCTGAACGTGGTGAACATCACGGTGCCGGCGCTGCGCGAGCACCGGGAAGACGTGCCGCTGCTCGTCGAGCATTTCGTGAAAAAGCACCGGCCGCGGCTGAACAAGGACGTGGCGGGCGTCAGCCCCGAGGCCATGATGATCCTCACCAACTACTCGTGGCCGGGCAACGTGCGGCAGCTCGAAAACGCCATCGAGAAGGCGATGGTGCTCACGTCCAACAGCATCATTCAGCCGGACGACCTGCCGCGCGAGCTGACGGAGGACGTGCCGAGTGCGTTCTTCGACGACTGCCTGCGCGCCCCGCTCCGAGACGCCAAGGAGATCTTCGAGCGCAACTACCTCGAGAAGCTGCTCGAGGAAGCCAACGGGAACGTCTCCGAGGCCGCCCGGCAGGCCCAGGTGGC
>DATKYA010000563.1:0-2410 GCA_035528775.1 Planctomycetota bacterium
GTCGCGGCGGATGCCGCGAAGGTCGTCAAGCTCAGGATTCCAGCCGTCGCGGATCATGCCGCCTTCACGGACGGTCGCGGGCGGGTCGTCCACGATTGCCGCTTCGATCGTGTCGCGGAGGTCGTCAAGCGTGTCGAGTCCGTCCCTGATTTCCGCGAGCATGGGGCAGGCGCAATTGGCGAGGGCTTCGCGCACGTGCGGCAGTGCCGCCGCCGATTGCCGCAACGATATGAGGTCGCGAGGGAACGCCCGCCCCGTGGTCACGCGTGCGTTGATGCGTTCAAGGTCGAACACGCCGTCGAGCGCGGATCGCAGGCGCTCGCGGAGATCGGGATTCCCATGCAGCTCGGCCACCGCCTGCTGGCGAGCCGCGATCTCGGCAATGACGCGCAGCGGGTAGCTGATCCATTCGCGCAGCATCCGGGCGCCCATTGCGGTCACCGTGCGGTCGAGCACCCACAACAGGCTGCCGCGGCGCTCGCGAGTCCGCATCGTTTCCACCAGCTCCAGGTTGCGCTGGGTGGTCTCGTTCAGCAGCACGTAGCGGCTGCCCTCCAGCTTCTCGAGCTTGGCGATGTGGTCGAGGCTTGTCTTCTGCGTCTCGCGGAGGTAGTCGATCACGGCCCCGGCGGCGTGGAGGGCGGGCCCGAGGTCATCGCAGCCAAACCCGGCCAAGTTGAGCACCCTGAAGTGGTCGAGCAGGGCCTTCATGGCGGTGCGGCGCTCGAAGGTGTGGTCCGGCCGCGGCGTCGTCGATGCCTGCAAGACGTGCCGCAGCCGCGCGACCAGCTCGCCGCGGCCGGCGTGCAGGCTCTCCGGCAGAATGCATTCGGCCGGCGCGATCCGCGCCAGCTCGTCCGTGGCCTGGTCCGCCGGCACGTCGGCCGCTACGAACCGCCCGGACGACAGGTCCACCCACGCCAGGCCGATCAGGCCGGTCTCGGGGTAGACGGCTACAAGATAGTTGCTGGTCTTGGATTCGAGGAGGGAATCGTCGGTGAGCGTGCCCGGGGTGATCACGCGGGTCACGTCGCGCTCGATCAGGCCCTTGGCTTCGCTGGCGTCTTCCATCTGCTCGCAGATCGCCACGCGATGGCCGGCCTTGATCAGCTTGCGGATGTAGGGATCGACCGCGTGGTAGGGCACGCCGGCCATGGGCACGGGTTTCGCGCTATCCCGGTCGCGCGACGTCAGGGCTATCCCCAGCACGCGCGATGCGATCTCCGCGTCCTCGTAGAACGTCTCGTAGAAATCGCCTGCACGAAACAGCAGGATGCAATCTTTGTGCCGCTCCTTCAACTGAAGGAACTGCATCATCATGGGCGTCACGCGAGTGGTTACCTCCGTTTCTGATCTGTGCGTTCCAGTTTACCCGAGATGGCGGCAACAATCAAGGGAAACGGACGGCAGGAAGCCGACAAAACACCGTGTATTTGCGGCGCGATGCTACTATAATGCGGGTAAGCGGTGATGTTCGGGTTCATCCATCCATGGAGTCGGATTCATGAAGATTTACGACATCTCAATCGCGCTGCGGCCCGACATGGCAGTATGGCCGGGCGACCCGGCATTCGAAGCGGAGCCCGCGTGCAGCATCGCGGCCGGAGCGCACTGCAACGTCACGAAGCTTCGCATGACCAGCCACACCGGCACGCACGTGGACGCTCCGCTGCACTTCATCGACGGCGCGGCAGGCGTGGACAGCATCGATCTGCACCGGCTGGTTGCGCCGGCGGAGGTGCTCGACTGCACCGGCATGCGCTCGGTGACCGCGGCGACGCTGCGGGGCCGGATCAAGCCGGACGTCATCCCGCTCTTGAAGACGGATGCGTCCGCGATGCCCGATGGCCAGCCCTTCCGTGAGGACTACGTGCCCCTCGGCGAAGACGCAGCCAGGTATCTCGCCGAGACCGGTGTGAAGGCGGTGGGGATCGATTACCTGTCGGTGGCGCCGTTCAAGGATGGTGTGCCGGTCCATCGCACGCTGCTGGGCGCGGGCATCATTGCCATCGAAGGCCTGCGGCTGGCTGCGGTGCCGCCCGGCAGATACACGCTGGTTTGCCTGCCGCTGAAGATCACGGGATGCGATGGCGCGCCGGCGAGGGTGATACTGATCGATGACCTGAAGATGTAAGGGATAACCTCGGCCACCACGATGTTATCTTTCGGACGATCAAGCGGGCCCAAGAGGGGAAGAACGTTTCATGAGAAGCAGCCAGGGCACAATGCGTGTGTGGTTGGCCGCCGTCATCGCCGGCAGCGCGGCTCTCACCTTCGCGGAGCTCGTCCCCGATCCCGCCCGGAGCATCCCGCACGGCCGGCTGGAGTTGCTCAATAGCTGCCGCGTGCTTTCCGTCGACGGCACCCCCGAGCAGATCGGCACCGCCTGCGGAATTCTCCTGAAGGACAC
>DATKYA010000564.1:0-12448 GCA_035528775.1 Planctomycetota bacterium
CGTTCTTCCACCCATTCGTCCGTCACGCGGCACATCGGACCGGTTTGGGCATCTTTTCATAGCTCAGGATGTCAAAGAACAAGGCGAAACCGGCTTCCGAAGGCAGATCGGGCCGCGGACCGTGAAAAATCCAGGCTAGCCCTTCGCGGCGTGTTAGAGAGCCGTGAACATCCAGAATATGACAACTACCTGGGCGACGTGATTGCTGATATTGAGGAAGATGAGTTGGATCGAGGGGAGATATGGGAAGCGGCGTCATTGAACAAACTGCTGAAAGACGAACACGCCATAAACGAGGATCGCGACCTGCATGCCGTGGTCTGCGAAGCACTGGAGGAGATAAAGACCGAAATCGAGAGTGGGGACTGGGTTGATCCCTTCTGGGATGACCAGACACCAAGAGGGAAACGCTCCAACATCAAGAACTGGCGCCCAAAAGGGGAGGTGCCCATCCAGAATGCAATGTGGGTGCTTGTCAAAGAGAAGCTTCAGAAGTGGGACATCTTGGGGATAGAGGAAGCTTGTGTCGCAGCCAACCGAGCCGACTTCGAGTGCTTGAAGAGAATAGGACGACGCCAATCGCGCGTGTTCATTGAAGTAAAGAGCTCCGCGTCCGAGAAACACGCGAAGCTGATCAAGAGCATCGACGAGCAGCTATACGGCAAGTACATGAAGCCCCGGCAGGTTGCATTCGGCATTCACATCACATTCTGGTTCAGAGACGATAAGCGCTGTTACGAACCGAAGTTGTGGGCCACTGTGGGGGAGATGCGAACCTCGCTTGAAGAGGAAGCTGAACAAGTGTCGAGACGTACTGGAACGAGAATTGCCGTGATCGTGATCGATGCGACGACGATCCCTCGACGCTATTAGGCCAGCATCATGTCATGTGTTCCTGTCACCCCGGCTTCTCGTACGTCGTCACCATCCTCCCGCAGTTCCGGCATTGCCGCCTGCGCATGATGCTGCCGTCCGGGCGGTGGCGGGTGTAGTAGACGGGCAGGTGCCGGCAGCCGCAGTGCCGGCAAGCGACGCCGCGGGGTTGTTCGCATGGTTCGTCCTGAACCTTCTTCGCCATGTTCACCTCACGCCTTCCCATCACGTACCCCCCGCTGCCATTCGCCGAAATCCACGCGCTCACGCTTCTTCCGCTTCGTCGCACTGGTGCCCGGCAGCGTGGCCCCGAGCATCGACGCCGCCACGGCACAGCCGACCAGGCAGTCCAGCCAGTGGTTGTCGGGCCGGCTCTCCTTCCACTTCCATTCATCCACCACGCGCCCCTGGGCCGACACCTTCACGCACGTCTCGGCCGTGATGTGCTCGGCGAGCAACTGATGGGCTGCTGGATCGCGGCCGAAGAGCGAGAGGCAGCCAGGGATCGACGACCGCCGGGATGTCGCCGATGTCCTGCGCGGCCGCGCGAGCACGATTGTGCTCAGCCTCCCGGCGCTTTACCTCCTCATAGCTCTGCCGCTCTTCGGGCGGGCGCAGGTATTCGAGCGTCAGCCAGGCGGCATAGCGGAAGAGGTCGACGGTGTGGTCGTCGCCGATGGCGTAGCCGGCGCGCTCGCGGTGCCGGCGGAGCTGCCGCGTGCTGATGACGGTGCCGCGGGTGCATCTGGCGGCAAGCGGATCGGCCTCGTGTCGGCCGCGATCCGGGTCCTCCAGGATGCCGGCAACGAGCCGATGAGCTGTCCGGACATGGTCAAGCAGGCGACCGAGCGCGGCTACTGGCAGCCGCTCGCCGGCAAGACGCCCGTCAGCACGCTCTACGCCACGATCCTCCGCGAGATCCGCGACAAGGGCGAAAGCAGCCGCTTCAAGAAGGTCGACCGCGGCCGATTCATGTTGAACCGCTGAATCCACAGATAACCTCGATTCTCAAGAAGCATCTTGGCTGCCGCCGCCAGGGTGCTTCTCTTGTTGCACGCTGGCCCGGTGGGAAGAGCAAACGTCCTCAAATGCCTTCGATCTCGCCACGTGCTTGCGTACCGCAACACCCAAAGCCTTGCGTTGCGAGGTGGACGGTTCTTCAATGATCTGACTGAGCAGGGCCTCGACCACGGCGTCCGCCCTCTCAAGCCGGACAGCGAAAGAGCTGGCCATCTCGGCGCGGCGCTCAATGGAGTTGGCATCAATGGCGGCCCCAAGCATCTGGTCGGCGTCCAGCGCACGCACCCCCTGATCATTCGCCGTATCATAGACCAGATCGTGCAGCTCAAACTTGCGCTGCAATTCCCAAAACGTTTTCCGCTGGTCGTGGCGACCGGGTTTCCAGTACCGCATTCGTTCGAGCTGCATTGCGAAGTCAATGACGTTCTCGATACTCCACGCCAGGAGCCTGCCGTTCTTCGGCGGGAGCTGCATCCGGCCGTGACGGATGAAGTAATCGAAGTAACTGCGGGAGGCATCGTAGCCCAAAGCAGACACTATGCTCATTGCAGAACTGGTGTCCAAGGGGAAGGTGTAGCGGAATCCCTTGCCAGATTCTTCATGAACACGCCCGATGTGCGCCTCGATTTGACGGCGCATGTCCTGCCTGCCGGCATCGACCCAGTCGGCGGCCTCAGGGAAGAGCTCTTTCAGCCGGGCGGCCTTGCCTGCCATAGGTATTGCTCCTGCCAACACACGTGTGAGCAATTGCTGCATTTGCAGTGCGCTCTCAAACAAACTCTCCCTCCGTCCGCGACTGCTTCGCGAGGCCGCCGGGTAGGAACATCGCTGGGAAGGAACCATTGTTCCCCCTCAGTTCATTCCGCTCAGATGTTGCTCGATGACGCTCTCTGCAGCCTCAGCGTGCCCAGGGCGAGCATAGCACCGATCGCATAGCCGATACCGGATGATCCTGCCGCGTGCCAGTTGCCATGGAGCCGGAAACCACAGAGCCTCTATGGTTGCCGGCTGCCCGCATAGCAAACAGTTCAGTGGTTTCCGTTGGCGGCGACGTTTGGACTTCAGCTTCATCAGGCACCTCTCGTTTCCATGATTTCCGCTCCCGCCCGCCTTGCGCGTGCGTACACGGGCGAAATCGAGCGTACGGGCGGATCGCGAAGAATATAGGGGTAACTAGGAAATCTTCTTCTCTCTCTCTTCTTGCATGTATTCCGTTCGCCATTTTCGAGGCATTCTGATGATTTCCACACGTACGGCAATCATCGGAAATCATGGCAGTCATCTCCTCGTTTGATTTCATGATTGCCGTTGATTTCCAAGAAAGTGGCAATCATTTTCTGATCGCATAAATGGTGCCTCCGTGCCGGCTCCCGTTCTCGGTAACCTTTAGCGACCGTTGGTTCACCATCGTCTCCAGCACCTCGGTCAGCAGTTTGTTCGGCCATCGTGAGCGTTTCGCGATGTACCAGGTCGGGCAGAATGATTTCCCTGTGCTGGCGGTCCACCGTCTGATGATCTCCCGGACGCGCTCGCACTGCCGCTGGAATTCAGGATCATCGCTGACCCTCGTCGCCGCCATGAACAGCATCCGCTTCGTCAGGTGGTCTATCACGCGCTGTGCCCATCGTACCCCGGTCATGCTGATCCGCGGCTCCTGATAGTTCTCGCTGCAAGCGTGGAGCAGCGCCAGCTTGCGGACGTGTTCGAACGCTCGGGCGAGGACCGCACAGCGGGCATCATCGTTCTCCCTCTTCGCCTGATCCCATAGATCATCCCAACGGCCCTGGCACGCGGCCAGCTCATTCCTGGCATCAGCGGTGATTGGCACGATAGCGGGTATCGGATTGATGTCCCCGAGGTTGCCGGGTGAGGCTCTCTCGCTCCAGTGCCGGGCTGCCCCGAGGATGCGTTCCGGCAACGGCTGTTCATCGGGCGTTCGGCCCCGGCCTCGGTCTCCCGCCTGCACTACGATCATCCGGGCGAACAGGCCATTCGTCAACATCCGTTCGGAAATGGCATCATAGAAGTGGGAGGGGATCGCGGCGCCAAACAACGTCAGGTGTGGCTGGTTGATGGTCCCCCGTTCGCGCTCGCCGGCCTTCACGCGCATCAGGTAGACGGATGCACTGGCCGAGTAGATCGTGAGCAGGCGTTTTCCCAGGGATTCGTGCCGGGCGTCCCTGTCGCGTTTCATTGACTGCAGCATCCCATCAACCTCATCCGTCTGGAACAGCATCGCGCCTCGTGCATGCAGAGCATCCTCGAGACCCTCACCCCTGGCAATACCATCACCGAGCGCGGCCGCCAGCCCGATCTCGACGAGCAGGCGGGTATTGACGTCCCTGGGGTGCTGTTTTCCGACCCCTGAGTGAGCCAGCCCGAGAAGGTAGACGTTCGGGCGGATATCGCCCGGATCCCGAACCTTCCGCCCGGCCAGAAACGACTGTGCCGCCAGGGCGCCGGCGAACGCCAGAACCGCATTGGGATAGGGTGCGGTCGCCATCGTGTAGTCCATCAGCTCGGATACGAATCCCGGAACACGCAGCAGCTCGTCAGGCAGCGGACCTGGGTCTGCGGAGCCATCTCCCTCGTCGGGGTCAGGTTCATCGTCATGCACTGGCTCTGCTGGCGTTTGGCCCCGGGGAGCCCATGCCGGTGCCTCGTCGGCCATCCTCAGCAGCTCGCGGGCCTCCGGCTCCTGGGCGTTGCGTTCATCCGCTTCGGCCAAAGCACACTGACGTTGCCGGGACGTGATGGGGCGGGCGGCAGAGATCGGGTATCCGGCGTGACGCGCTCGTCTAGCTCGACCAGCTTGGTGAAGAAGCGCTGGAGGGCCTCGGGGCTGGTGCAGACCTTTCTGGCGATGCGGGCATACTGGAGGTGCTCGCCTCTCATGCCCTTGCGGAACCATCGCCAGAGCGTGCAAACAGACACCTTCTTGCCGTCGATCCTTGGCAGCCGCCGGGCTGCCTCGGTGAGAGTCATGAGCGCCTCGGCCGGCCCGATCCTGTGCACGAGGGGTTCCTCGGCCGAACGAGCCATGCCGCACGGCCGCACGGCCTCGGCGGAATCGACGAGGAGTTGGTCGCCGGTGTTAGTTTTCAACGGCAACACCCCCTCCCCGCGCGTCCTGCAGGTTCAGTTCGTATCGAATCTGCGCCAGGGCGTGCGAATCGTAGAGGCGCACGCGGCCGGCCAGCGCAGTTGGCGTAATGCTCTTTCGCGTGTTCAGGATGTGCACTACGCGATGCAGCGGGACGTTGCGCAGGTGGGCGATTCGGCCGGGTGTGTTCAGGACAGGTACGTCGTTCATGCTGAAGCCTTCTTTCTCGGGACGCCGTGCCCCTCTGAAAGAAGGCTTCATGTTCGCGCGAACGAGGCTAACTTGTTGCGCGCCAACAGCGTTCTGTTCGCGACCGTTCGCGAACGGACACGGCTATGGCTTGCGGTCGCGTATGCGGATTTCCGTCGCGGCGAGTTTGCCGGCTCTCGGCCTCCTGTGCAAGCAGTTGGCGGCATAGCTCGTCCAGTTTATTCCTTGATGTTTTATTCAACTTTGCGCGCTCTTATGGCGTTGCTTTTTCCATGAGGCGCGCAAGTGCCGCATCAAGGCGTTCTTGCTCGTCCGCATCGAGGCGTTCGGCGGCAGCATCGGCGGGATTCTGCCCGTCGGCCTCGGCGGTTTCCATCACCACGGCATTCAAGCTCTGCGCTCGCGGTGTGCGTGTTCGCGTGTCCTGCAACGCGCGCAGATTCGCGCGCAGTTTTGGCGTCTTGCTTATGGCCTTCTGAACGGTAGATTTCGCGCAGCCCAGGTGTTCCGCCCAGGCATCCATGCTACGCGGCTTCGCCCCGGCCTCCAGTTCGGCCAGCAGCCGCCCCCGCACTTCCTGCCATGTGGTGGCGGTGGCGCTACCCCTGCCCTTGTCGCCGCCGGCGTGCAGTTCTTCGTTGAACCGCAGGATCATCAGCAGCCGCTCGCGGCGTGCCATCGCATCGTGCACCTCGCCGGGCACGCCGCTACGATCCGGGCAGTCTGCCCCAGGCTCACTGCTCGTTGGTGTCCCGCTTGTTCAGCCAACCTTCATGATCGCCTCTATCGCCTGCCGCTCATCCTGTTCGGCGTAGACTTCCGTGATGGCGGCCGAGCGGTGCCCAAGGATTATCCTCGCCGCTTCGATGCCGAATTCCTTGCGCAGTTCGGTGGCGGCGTTGTGCCGGAGCTGGTGCGGGTGCCACCGGTGCGATTTCTGCCAGCTGGCAAGCTGCATCTTCTGCTCGAGCGTCAGCCGCGCCCGCCACTCGGCGATGGTCTCGTCCTCGCGCTTCGCCAGGGGCTCGGGCGCGGGGAATGCCTGATCGCAGGCGCGGGCGATGGCTCGGCGATAAGCGTCAGTCGTGTACCGTTCGCCGGCGGTGCGCTTGGGGGCTTTCCTGCGGTTGCCGCCTGGCACGTTGCCGCAGGAGAGCGGCGTCGTGCGCTCGTCGTGCATCCGCTCGCGGCGTTCGGCCTCTGCCTCGGTGGGGGAGAAGCAGTAGGTGTTCGGGTCGCGCAGCAGGAATGGCGCCAGCACCTGCTGCGCTCGCGGGCCTATGTAAATCTTGCGCTCGTGGTCGTGCCAGGCCGTCTTGTGTTCCTTGAGATGGCAGATCAATGCACGTCTGCCGTCGGGCGGCTGCTCGTCGCCGCGGTCGATGTCGACTGGCCGGATGTGGGCGATCTCGCCGGCGCGAGCGGCAGTGAACAACTGCAACTGTATCACCGCCCACACCTGCCGCGAGACGAACGGCTGAATGGCGTTGACCTTGTCCATCGGCACCGGCTTCACCGCTTCCAGGTCGGGAGCATCGCTGCGGTTGCGCTTGAGGCCCTGCACCGCCTGTAGCGCGTTGAGTACCGAGCTGGGAATCAGCTCGTCCCCGACGGCCCACTTGAACACGTGGCGGATGCGGTTCACCTGCTTGTTGGTGTACAGCCTGCACCAGCCTTTATCGATCATAGTCTGCCGCACGGTCTTCAGGGCACGCGGGCCGAACCCGGTGGCCGGCACGTCGCCGTAGAGTTCCTTCAGCGGCCGCAGCGCGAGCTTGAACTGCTCGAGTTCCTTGCTACGGCCATCGGTGATGGTGCGGTAGTATTGCTCGGCGTGCGTCCAGAAGCGGGCGAGCAGCTCCTTCACGGTGATGGTGTTGGGCTCGGCAGGAAGCTGCCGCCCGGCGGCCATCCACTCGGCGAGCGCCTTGTGGTATCGCTGCTCGGCGGCGGAGTCATCGGGCTTGCCGCAGTAGATGGCCTTGCCGCTCAGGACGACGTACGCCTGTCCGCTCGCCTTGTGTAAACGCAAAGAAGGCACGCGATGATTCTTTTCGGAATCCTTCGTGTGCCTTCTTAGAGCTTATCCGTCAATAACGATGCACTGTCGAAAAGCGATCATCGCACATGCTATTTCCAGTAAACCTTCATAGCTGTCAGCTCGCTTCTCGAACCGCACGAGTAGCTTCCGGTACCGGTTCAGCCAAGAGTGAGTCCGCTCGACGACCCAGCGCCTGGCTCGATGGCGAGGGTTCCGCTTCTTGTCGCGTGCTTCCTCACCGCGCTGACGAACATGGGGCACATATCGCTGTTTGCGCATCGTTTCCTCGGCGGGTTTCCCCGCGTAGGCTTTGTCAGCGCATAGATGCTGAACTTTTTGTTTCGGACGTCGAACCACTACTTGGGCAAGCGTCGGCTCCAGAAGTTTTACGTCGTGCCGATGAGCTCCGCTCACGACTAGGGACAGCGGGATTCCACGGGCGTCTACGAGCAAGCTGCGCTTGCTTCCTTTTTTTTCCCCGATCCGTAGGGTTGGGTCCAACGGCTTCCAATGCCAACGGAGCCTTCACCATGGCCCCGTCGATGCTTTGCCACGCCCAAGCAATGCCCTCCATCTCATCGTACTCCGCCAAGCCTCGCCTCCACATCCTCACGAATGCGCCAGACCGCTTCCACTTGAGGAAATACTTGTGCACGGAACTCGCGCTGCCATATTCACTTGGCAAAGCTTTCCATTGGCACCCCGTGCGCAGCACATATACAATTGCCTCGAACACCCTGCGTGTGTCCATTGGCTTTCGTCCCCCGCCAGGCCTTCGCTTGTACTTGCGGCCTTGTTCGCGTTTAGGCTTCGGGATCAGTGGCGCCACACGATCCCAGAGGTCGTCGGATATCGTCCATGATTTCAGTGTGCTCATGGCCCATAGCATAACAACCCGACCCAGCGGGAATCAAGGGTTATTATTTAAGGATAAGCTCTAAGTCTAAGCGGCCCCGCGATGGATCAGGTGCCCAGGATCTTGTATTTGCCGCCTACGCAGGGGCGATTGAGCCCGCGGCCGACCGTCGCGGGGCCCTGCGGGTCGTTCTCGTGAGGTCGGGAGGACAGGAACTTCAGGCAACTCTGACAGCCCACTGTCAGTCTGAGGTCTTCTACCCGGTGACGACAGCCGAACCTGTCCGCGAGGGAGGAGATGTTGTCGAGTTAAGAATCGAGTCAGGAGAGCAGCCGTGAGCGAAGCATCCCTCCGCCTCGCATTTGAGCACCCGCGGAGACCCTGGCCTCCCAATGCGGGATTGGGAACTATCGCGTATGGGGCGAACGGGGACATGAAGCGCGCCACCGACACAAAGTGGATGTGGAAAAAATACGACGAGAAGTTCGGTGACCGCTTCGACTACCAACTGTGGCGGCGGGTAGCAAGACCTTTGTTTCTCAGCGATATTTCCTCGAACTGGGGCACGCCTCGCGAAATTGCGAATCGCGGTTTGGTCGCTAAAGATCCCAAGCACATATGGGGCCTCCTTGCGGTCCTGGCGGGGTGCTTTGCGCGGCGCGCTAACCTGACGAAGTGGCAGGAGCTAGCCGCCGCCCGCCCAAAACGCGTAAATTGCACTGCAAGTGCCGTTGGCATGCCCTCAAAGCACAGCTTGCGCCGGCTTCTTGCCCCCCGCTGACCTCATCGCGGGGATCGGGGGTGTGAAAACGCTTGTGCGGCGAGCCAATCCCGGCTCGTTGCGGAATCGCTGCATCCGCCGCCTCTCCCTTGACTTCGGGCTTCTGATCTGGTAGGCTTACGGCTCAGGGCAACAACCGTGCCGAGCAGTATTGGGGCGTTGTCTATTCTGATGATGTGGTGATAGAGAAGATTGGATAGCGCGGAGCACAGCATGACTATCCGTATCGCCGTTGCCCAGATGGAAACCATCCCGGGCGACGTTCAACACAATCGCAGCAGGGCGTTGGCCTTGGCTGGCGAGGGGCTCAAGCAGCAGGCCCACATCATTCTTTTTCCCGAGGGCATGATTACCGGCTACTGCGACCGATTCGAGGAACTGGCCGAGCCGGCGGACGGCCCGACCGCCCAGGCGTTCCGGTCGCTGCTCAAGGGCAGCAGCACCGTGGTGCTCTTCGGCCTGGTGGAGCGCGAGGATAGCCGCTTCTATGAAGCCGCCGTGTTGGTGGGCGCGCAGGGCATCTTCGCCCATTACCGCAAGACGCACCTGTGGTGGGCGGCCACAGGCGTTCGAAACGAGGTGGAGCACCTCACCGCCGGCGACAAGTTGGTCACGTTCGACCTCAAGGGACACAAGTGCGGCGTGATGATCTGCTACGACGGCGATTTCCCCGAGATGACCCGCTCTTATGCCAACCTCGGTTGCTCGATGCTCTTCTGGATCAATATGCGGCACCAGCGCGGCCACAACGAGGTGAAGGATCTCGCCGGCAGGAATTCGATGATTATGGCTGTCTGCTGCTGCTGCGGCAAGAACGAGGTGGGCGATGCCTGCCCGGGCGGCAGCAACATCACCGACCATCACGCCCGCCTGCTGGCCGAGATCTGGTACCGCGAAGGCGTGATCGTGGCGGACGTCGACCCCGCCAGCGTGCCGCAGGCCCGCAAGGCCAATGTCTGGTACACTGGCCGAAGACCGGACCTGTACGTGTAGGCGGGTACTGCGTGGAGATGGCTGCCGCTGCCTGGCTTTTTCTTAGAGCGTGTGTGAAAGGCTCAGACCGCCACGCCGACAGGACTCGAATTCCGATGGCGGTGTGTTGAAAGGCATGCAGTCATGACCTGTTTGGCCAAGCCTTTGCTCGCCCTCGTGTGGGGGCTGTCCATCGCTGTATCCTGTTTCGCGGCCGATCCGCCGCCCGTGAAGCACCCCAACCTGCTGCTGAACCGCGAGGAGATCGAGCAGGCGAAGGCCAGGATCGCGAAGTATCCCTGGGCGGCAAAACTGCTGGAGCAGGCCAAGGCAATGGCCGACAAGGGCGACCTCAGCCAGTCCGCCCTCTGCTACGTACTCACCGGCGACAGGAAATACGCCGATCCCGTCCGCCGGGAGATCGTCTCCGATGGCGCCGGCTGGGCCAGGCAGGCGAAGAAGGTCGACCTGAAGGTTGAGCCTGAAGTATTCGCATGGGCGCCGTGGGTGGAAAACGTGTGGATGTACGACCTTGGTGTGGGACACCCTCAGCGACGACGAGCGGCGCGTCGTGGAAGACGGGATGCGAGCCCTCGCCAGGACAATCATCGCAGGCGACAAGCTCTGGACCACCACGCCCAACCTCATCTTCTCCAAGCACCACAGGGTCGGCCTCGTGGGATACTGCCTGAGCGACGAGGATCTGATCGACTGGGCGCTGAACGACCCCGGCGCCTTCGGACCCACCAAGGGCGGGTTCTACCGCGTGCTCGATTCCATGATCAAGGACGGGCACTTCTGGGGCGAGGCGCCCATCTACGCTCTGCACTACGATTTGCACGGTATGATCGCCCTCGCCGAGGCAGCCCGGCATCATGACGGCACCGACCTCTGCGCCTATGTCTCCAAGGCATCGGGCGGATCGATCAAGAACATGATCGATGGTTATCTGCTGATGGCGTACCCGCTCGAGAAAACGGGCGTGAACGGCGGATCGCTGCGGCTGGCAACGTTCGGCGACGGCTCAACCGGCTTCACCGGGCTTGGCGAGGTGCTGGACACCTTCCTGATCAACCCCGTGAGCGGCAACACCGGTGAGCCCGGCCTGATGGCCGAGTTGGAGGCTGCATACGTGCAGTGCAAGGATCCCGGCTACGCGTGGCTGCTGAGCCTGAACCCGAACCGCAACGGCCTGAGCCGGTCGGTGTGGGGGTTCGTGGCCCTCTCTCACGGTGCGGTGCTGCCGGACAACCCAACACCGCCGCCCGCTCCCTGCGGCATCTACCCGAGCCAGGGATTTGCCATGCTGCGGGCGGACGAGACGCCTGCCTACTGGACAACCGGCGCGCTGACCGCCGTCATGCGGCTCGGGACGCCCACCGGGCATGGCCACGCCGACTACTACAGCATCCTGCTGCACGGCAAGGGCCGGCTGCTGTATCCCGATGTGAACGTGATCCAGTATGAGCCATCGTACCTGGGTTGGACACACGAAGGGATCGCGCACAGCACGTTGCTGGTCGACGGCCAGTCGCCGCGGCCCGGCCAGTTCGCCACACGCAGCGACTTCACCCCCGATGCCAAGTTCTTCGCTGTTTCCGGCTCCGCGTTCGATGGCACTCATCAGAGCCGCGCCCTGCTGCTCACCAAGGATTACCTCGTGGACGTCTTTCGAGCGAAGGACGACCAGGGACAGAGCCGCACGTTCGACTGGGTGCTGCACGGCATCGGCCGGCTCTACCCGGGAAATCCGACGGCGTATCAGCCGAGCAAATCGCTCATACCGGACTACTGGTGGATCGGCAACGAGCGGTCGCGGACGGTTGACACTGCGTGGCGGGCCGATTTCGTGCAGCATGGCGGCGGCATAACGCCTGGTGTGCAGGCCTTCGGCAAGGAATGGTTCCAGCAGAACATCGGTGTGCGGATGACCATGCTCGGTTCGCTTGGCACCCAGGTCTTCTGTGGCGACGGCCCGATCGCCGACGGCCCCCCGCATGACCGCATCGATGGCAATCCGGAGGGCACCCTGCCCCTGGTGATCGCTCGGCGAACCGGCCCCGAGGCCACCTACTGCGCCGTGCACGAGCCGTACGACCAGCGGCCCGCGATCAGGCGGGTGCACCAGGTTGCCGAGACTGCCGACGCTGCGGCCATCGCGATCGATGCCGATGCGTTTTCCGATCGGGCCTTGATCGCGTTCGATGCACAAGAGGAATGCTCAGTGTCCGAGCGCCGACGGTGAGGCGTTTGCCTTCTCCAACTACGGCCATATCCGGATCGCTGGCAAGCAAGTGACGGCTCGCGGCCGGTTCACGGCCTTCAGGCTCGCCGTTCGGGAGAAGGGCGACATCACCCTAATGATCAACGGCGAACGGGCCTCCGCGAAACGCGACGGCGATTTCCTCGTCTGGGGCAAGCTGCCTGCTGCAAACGCCGCGAAGCAGCCCGACGTTCCCGATATCCCCGCCGAACGATCGGCATCATTGCAGTACTACTTCACGCCCGAGGAAGCGCACCTGTCGGCCGGCAAGGACAAGCAGCTTGAGTTGCACATCCGTTGCGTGGGCGAGGGCCAAGCGAACGGCCAGC
>DATKYA010000565.1:0-3686 GCA_035528775.1 Planctomycetota bacterium
GGCGGCCCCGGCGCATTTGCCCGAATACGGGTAGCCCGCGTGCGGAGCAATGATCCCCACCGGCATGCCCGCGGGCGCTGTATCCGGCTTCTCCGCCAGGAAGCCGTCGACCATCCCGGCCAGTTCCGCCCTGTCTGCCGGGTACCACCTGCCGGCCCCGGCCGCCGTGAGCGGCTGCTGCTCCGCCCTGCACGACGCCGCAAGAAGTGTTCCCGCAACGAGAGCTATCAAGATCAGACATGGTCGAGAGTTCTTCATGGCATGGTCTCCGGGGGAAGGTGTCACTAGTTATATTGTAACGCGGGGGCGGGATGTGTCAAGCGCAAATGAAGGCTTGCGCCCACAGCGTTCTCTGTTCCTTGTTCCCTGCTCCTTGTTCCTTGTTCCTTCTTCCCTCTTTCCTTCCCTCAGTCCGTTTTCCCTTGGTCGGAAGAGGGATGCTGGGCGGAAAGACGGAAAAGGAAAATGAGCAGAATAAGAAACGGGAGAAGACGGAAGATGGAACAGGGAACAAGGAGTCGGTGCGTCAGCCGGGCACGCGCGTGACGATATAGGCGAGCACCGGCACCAGCACCGCGGCCGCCAGGGTGGTAAACACCCAGCAGCCGGCCGCAAGTTCAGTGTCGAGCCGGCAAAACCGCGACACGACCACCGACATGATCGCCACCGGCATCGTGCACTGCACGATCATCACCTTCAGCAGCATCGGGCTGAGGTCGAGCACCTGCGACGCTCCGAAAAACAGGATCAACGCTACCACCGGGCTGACGACAAACTTCAGGGCCGATATCGCGACGCATTCGCGGAGATACCTGCGGACGCTCCCCAGGGTGAACAGCGTGCCGATGGCGAAGCTGTAGACGGCGACGTCCAGAAACACCACAACCTTGTTCACGAGCAGGGCGAAGTCGGGCCGCCGGGCGCCGCTGATGTTCAGCACGAGGCCGATCCCCATAGCGACGTAGGGCACTGTTCGCAGCAGGCCAAGCGGCGGGGCATCACGGCTGTCGGCCGGGCCGTCTGCCGATCCAGGCAGGCTGCGACGCCCGATCCCGAAGCCCACCGTGAGCAGCAGCGGCATGAACGACAGCACGAACACCTGCCCCATCGCCTGACCTTCGATCCCGAGGAAGACCAGGCAGATGAACGCGCCCAGCGTGATGCCGTTGTTGGAGAACATGGCGGCGAGCAGGAAATTGCCCCGCTGCACGTGGCTGAGCCTCAGCAGCCGCGCCGCGAACGCCGCCGGCGCCAGCATGGCGAGCATCCACACACCGCCCAGCATCGGGGCCGACACCACGCTCGCGATCTGCTTGAGGTTCAGCGACCAGAATATGATGAGAGCGGCCACCGGTTCCAGCGTGAGCCATGTGACCGTCATGATCCGGCCGGAGTAGTCGCGACGAAGCAGCCCCCGGTGCCTCAGTACCGCCCCGATTGCGAGCGGCACGTAGACGAGGCCGGAGAATTGGAGCAGCTTGAGGTACATTCAGATCCGGCAGAAGTTCAGCAGCAGCCGCAGCCCGTGCGCCTGGCTTTTCTCGGGATGGAATTGCGTGGCGAAAAGGTTGTCTTTCCACACCATCGAGGTGAACGGCACGCCGTAGTCCGTCTCCGTGGCGATCACCGACGGATCGGCGGGCTTGACGTAGTAGGAGTGCACGAAGTACATGTGCGAGCCGTCGGGCACGCCGTCGAGCACGGGCGCCGCGCCGCGGATGCGAATGCGGTTCCAGCCCATGTGCGGCACCTTGATCCGGACGCCGCCCGGCGGATTGGGATCGAACCGCTCCACCGTGCCCCGCAGGATGCCCAGGCCCGCGTGCCGGCCGTCTTCGAAGCTTTCACCGAACAGCATCTGGAGGCCCAGGCAGATGCCAAGGAACGGGCGGCCGCGGCGGATGAACTCGATGATCGGCTCGACCAGCCCCTTCTGGCCCAGGCACGCGATGGCGTCGGCAAACGCACCCACCCCCGGCAGGATGATGCGGTCGGCCGTGCGGACCGCCTCGGGATCGTCGGTGATGGGCGCGCTGAAGCCCACGCGTTCCACGGCTTTCTGGACGCTGCGGAGGTTCCCCATTCCGTAATCGATGATGACGAGCCTGCTCATATGAATGATGATCCACAGATGACACAGATGACACAGAGAAGAAAGAGGGAGAGGAAGGCAGGATTGTACGGAGCAAGCTGTTCCGAGTCCGCCTGGCTTTCCCTCCCCTTCCTCATCTGTGCAATCTGTGCAATCTGTGGATTCTTCTTCTGATCTCGTTATGGCGTTACGATGATCTCGATGCGGCGGTTCTGCTCGCGGCCCTCGGGTGTGGAGTTGTCGGCGATGGGCCGGAACTCGCCGAAGCCGGCGTAGCCGATCTTGTCGGGCTTGATGTTGCAGTCGTTGACGAGGAACTGCATGACCGAGAACGCCCGTGCCGTGGAAAGCTCCCAGTTGGTCTTGTATTCGGATGCCTGGATGGGGGTGTTGTCGGCGTGGCCTGCCACCAGGAACGACGCTTCGGGGAAGCTTTCTGCAACGGCCTTGGCGATCTTACGCAGGTCGGAGCGCGCCTGCACGTTCAGCGCCGCCGCCCCCGGCTCGAAGCTGAAGCGGGTGGTGATCACGTAGTCGTTCACGAGCATCGCCACTTCGCAGGGCATCCCGCTGGTGGTTTCCTGCAGCTTCTTGAGGAGGCTGTTGCGGGCGGCTTCGATCTCCTTCCGCTGCTTGTCCTGCATGTCGAAGGCTTCGCTGGTGCTGGTGAGCTTGGTGGTGATCTTCTCCTTGTCCTGGCGCAGTTGCACATTCTCACTGGCAAGTGTCAGGTTCCTGGCCTGCAGGTCCTTCACCTGTTCTTCCGAGCTACGATAGAGCAGCTCGTACTTGGTGGGAGCGCAGCCCGCGATCACCGCCGCGATGAAGCAGCCAGCCATCACCAACGACATCCGTGCAAACAAGAGTTTCATAGTAGCCTCCGCGCCCGCAAGGGCCGCAATGCCGGGGCGGGTCAGGCCCCGGCCGCCAAACCGCTGATCCAGTTTTGCCAGAAAACAATTGCCCAGATGATCTGGGCCTTGAAGAATAGCACAAAAACCGCCCCCAGCGAAAGGTAGGGGCCGAAGGGGATTCGCGTGTCTTTCCGCCGCCGTGCGATCAGGATTGCCGTGCCGATCACGGCGCCGAACAGGCACGCGATGAAGATCGAGAGCAGCACGTCGCGCCAGCCCACGAACGCTCCCACCAGCGCCATCAGCTTGGCGTCGCCCAGGCCCATCGCGTCCTTCCGGAAGATCAGCCTGCCGGCCAGCCCGGCGAGGTAGATGAAGCCCGCGCCCACCGCCGCGCCGAAGACCGACGCGATCAGCCCGAACAGGTGCGGGTTCATGATCCGTGCCACTGCCCCAAGCACGGGGTCAGACCCAAGCACGGGGTCAACCATTTCGTGAATCCGCGGAAAGGCCAGCCCCGCAATGCATCCCACGATTATCCCCGGCAGCGTGATCTCGTCGGGGATGATCTGCCGCTCGATATCGATGAACGACGCCGCCAGCAGCGCGGCCGCAAGGACCATGGCAACCGCCGCCTGCGCCCCGGCAAACTCGCCGTCGCCGCTGAACCGCCAGATCGCGCCGGCAAACACCAGGCCCGTGAGCAGCTCGACCAGCGCGTACCGGCCCGAGATGATCAC
>DATKYA010000566.1:0-2175 GCA_035528775.1 Planctomycetota bacterium
CATCACAGACGCTGCAAGCGTGGTTGAGCCCGCGTGGTGCACCGTGCGCTCCTTGACAAAAACCGTTACCATCACCGGCGCACCCACGCTCTTCCTCGCACCCGACGGCTCCGCCGATCTGCCGATAACGCTGATGTCGCCCGACCTCGCGGCTCCGGCCGACATCAACATAACCGTCGGCGCACGCGCCGGCACCGGATCAAACACCATCACATGGGCGGGCGGCGCGAAAATCGCGCAAGGCGCCGCCGAATCCCAAGGCTACCTCTCCGTCGTTGCTAGCGCGGGCGTAAACACCATCAGCCTCACCGTCGACGGCGGATTCGTATTTGAAGAAAGCGGCACCGCCACCTTCAACCTCCAGGTGGTTTGCCTCAGCAGCCCGATCTACGTAGCCGGCGATGAGCTTGGCGGCAGCGACACAGAAGGCCTCGGCACCGCCGGCAGCCCATTCCGCTCGATCACGAAGGCGCTGACGTTCGTGCCCGACGTGATGGAAATCCAGGTGGGCCACGGCCTCTATGATGCCGCCAACGGCGAGACCTACAGGATCATTGTGCCTGCTGGCGTGTCCATCATCGGCACGCGCGGCCCGCTCAATAACGAAACCGACTCCGCCGTGCTCGACGCCGGCGGCACGGGCGAGGCCCTCCGGCTCATGAATACCCCGTCCGACACGAGAGGTCTGATCAAGGATCTGGTGCTCACCAACTTCCTCACCGCCATCAACTTCTCCGGCTGGCGCGGCGCGGTCGACGGCTGCTACTTCACGGCTTCGGCCTCGGGCGCTACTACCGGAATGCTGCTTTACAGCGCGGCCGCCGACACCGATTTCACGCTGCGCAACTGCGTCGCCACGCAGATGACAAACACCGCTGCAAGCTACTTCATCGGGGTTGATGACGGCGGGCTGACAGGCAAGTTCACCATCGACGGCTGCGAGTTCTCGCACATCACCGCCGGCTCGCTCACTGAGCCCAGAGGCTTCATAGGCAACGGCCTCGATGCCAACTCAGCCTTCGTGATCCGGAACTCGGTCTTCGACAACATCGCCTATACCACCGAATCAATTGCTGAAAAGGCCATGATCGAGCCTTTCAAGGGCACCTTCCTGTTCGAGAACAACATCGTCAGGAACATCACACTCGCGTCGCCAATTGTCAATCCCAACCGAGTAGGCGGCACGCCCACCGTTCGCAACTGCCTGTTCTACAACGTCAACAACGGCACGTGGGGCCCCGTAAACTCGTTCTACTGCAACCTCCTGGTCTACAGCAGCACCTTCAACAACTGCACGGCCGTGACCAGCACGCATGACAGCCAACGTACGATCTACAACAGCAGCATCAGCAACTGCGGCACCACGAACGGCGGTACGCCGCCGGCTCTGACACTGCGCAACGTGAACGTATTCAACACCACGCAAGGCCCCTACAACGTAGCGGCCAGCAGCGGCATCACCGAAGTCGATCCCCTCTATGAGGATGCCGGGAGCTTCAACTTCCGCCTGCAGCGCTCCAGCCCGCTGGTCGACGCCGGCGACAACGCATACGTCACGTGGACGTATCCGAATCCCGAGGACCCCGAAAACCCGCTGCCGCCCACCGACCTCGACCGCCTGCCGCGCATACTCGACGGCAACGGCGACGAGATCAAGACCGTGGACATCGGCTGCTACGAAGTGCAGCCGCCCGCCGGAGCGCTCATCACCGCATTCGTGGTCAGCGATGCCACATCCGGCAGCACACTGCTCACCAACGGCGCCATCGTCGACCTGGCGATCACCGTCAGCGTGCCAACGGATATGGAAGTCGTGGGCTGGCTGGTTACGCAAACCGACGAGCAGCCGACCGTAGGCTGGCTGCCGGCCGCACCGCCCACCGCCACCATCGCGGCGGCGCCCGAAACCGACGTGATCCTCTACGCGTGGATCATCGACTCGCTCGACAACGTCAGCGGCAAGTCGGCCGCCATCCGCTACAGCACCGCCGTGCCCGTCGTAACCAACGCGGCCGTCGTCGACAACGGCGACAACACCGCCACCGCCACGTGGACGACCGACATCGTCGCCGAAGGCTCCGTGAAGTTCGGCACGGTGACGCTTCTCGGCGGCACGCCGAACGAGGCGAAGGAAAACGCCACCGGCACGTCGCACTCCGTCGTGCTCACCGGGAT
>DATKYA010000567.1:0-3944 GCA_035528775.1 Planctomycetota bacterium
ACGTCGGACGATCCGAACCCGCGGCTCGACGGCGGCTCGTTCACGCGGAACTGGGACGGCTGCATGATGCGGCCGTTCGCCGAGATCGCCAGCGGCGAGAACTTCCGCCGCGAGACACCCACGCGCCTCAAGCACCGCTGGTACCGCAAGCACAAGTACCTGTTTCAGCGCGTGGGCAAGTCGTTCTGCGTCGGATGCGGCCGCTGCGGCCGCGAGTGCCCGGTCGACATCAAGCCGGTCAAGATCGTCAACGAGCTGCTTGAGAGGCTGTAGGGGCACACGGCGTGTGCCCGGCAAGGAAGGAGGACAGGGCTGAATGGGCAGCATGACTGGCGAACAGGTGCGGCCGGGTAGGCCGGCAACGCCCGAAGCGGACGCATCGCCGTGGCAGGGCAGCACTGAGCACGTGCCCGTCCCCGGCCGCATCGTGCAGATCGCGCAGCTCACGCCGAACGAGAAGTACTTCGCCGTCCGGCTTGACCGCCCCCGCCCCCTCGTCTACTGCCCCGGGCAGTTCGTGCAACTGTGGGTGCCGCTGATCGGCGAAGCGCCGATCTCGATCTCGTCCTCGCCCGACGGCTCCGATACGTTCGAGATGGCGATCCGCAGGGTCGGCAACGTCACGCGGGCGCTGCACCAGATGCGCGAAGGCGACACCGTCGGCATTCGCGGCCCCTACGGCCACGGCTTCCCCATCGACGAGCTGAAAGGCAACGACGTGGTGCTGGTGGCTGGCGGGATCGGCTACGCGCCGCTGAGGTCGTTGCTGAAGCACATGCTCCGGCATCGCTCCGATTATGGCCGCGTCATCCTCGTCTACGGCGCCCGAACGCCGCAGGATTTCCTGTTCTACGATGAGCTGCAATCGATGTTCTCCGAAGGCAAGGCCGAAATCCAGCTCACCGTTGATCGCCCCGCCGCCGACTGGCCCGGCCACGTGGGCGTGGTGACCACCCTGCTCACCGACCTCTGGATCGAGGTGCCGCGGACCTACGTGGTCGTGTGCGGGCCCCCCATCATGTACAAGTTCGTGATTCTCACGCTTGACCGCTACCGGCTGCCGCCCGACCGCGTGCTGCTGTCGCTCGAGCGGCGAATGGAGTGCGGCGTCGGGAAGTGCGGCCACTGCCAGATGAACAGCCAGTACGTGTGCAAGTCCGGGCCGGTCTTCGCGTACCGCGCGATCCGCCACCTGCCGGAAGCGTTCATGTAACGGAAAGCACGGATATGAATCCAAAACCTCGAGTCGCGTTCTTCGACTTCACCTGCTGCGAGGGCTGCCAGCTAGTCTTCCTCAGCCAGGAAGACGCCCTGCTCGATCTCGTGTCGCACGTTGACATCGTCAACTTCCGCGAAGCCACGTCGCGCCGCGAGGACAGCTACGACATCGCCTTCATCGAAGGCTCGATCACCACCGACGAGGACGTCGAGCGGTTGAAACACATTCGGGAGCGCGCCAAGACGCTGATCGCGTTCGGAGCCTGCTCCACCACCGGCGGCGTGAACAAGCTGAGGAACCGCAAACCGCTCGACGAGCAGTTGCGGACAGTCTGCGGGCAGATGGAAAAATACCCGAACACGATTCCCGTCATGGCAGTGCCCGAGGTGGTCACGTGCGAATACCTGCTGCACGGCTGCCCCGTCGATGCCGCCGAGCTGCGCCGGCTGTTCCTGTGCCTCGTAACCGGGAAGGAGTTCCGCCAGCCCAACGTGCCGGTCTGCTTCGACTGCCGCCTGAAGGAAAACGTGTGCCTGTACCACAAGCAGATTCCGTGCCTGGGGCCGGTCACACGGGCCGGATGCGGGGCGATCTGCCCCAGCTACGGCGTCCGGTGCGACGGCTGCCGAGGCCTGATCGATCAGCCCAACCTCAACGCCGAGCACAGCCTGCTCCGCGAGTTCGGCCTCACCTGGGAGCGGCTGGTCGACCAGTATATCGTCTTCCAGGAAGGCGTGGTGCTGGCTGGCGACCGCCTGGCCGAGCGAGGAGCGGATTGATGCAGTTTACCGTAGAAAAGCTGACCCGCGTGGAAGGCCACGGCGACCTCAAGCTGCACGCCGAAGACGGCCGCATCCGCGAAGTCCGGTTCGACGTCACCGAGCCGCTGCGGTTCTTCGAGACCATGCTCGTGGGCCGCTGGTGGGACCGCGTGCCCGAGATCGCCTCGCGGATTTGCGGCATCTGCGCCGTCGCACACTCGCTCGCCTCCATCAGGGCCACCGAGGCCGCCATGGGCATCCGGCCGAGCGAGCAGACCCTCCGCCTCCGCAAGATCGCCCTCCACGGCGAGGTCATCCAGAGCAATTCGCTCCACGCCTACTACCTCGCCGGGCCCGACTACTTCGGCAAGCCCGACGTATTCCACATGGTCGACGAGCACCCGGAACTCGTCCGGATCGCCCTGCGCGTGAAGGCCCTGGGCAACCTGCTGAGCGAAACGATCGGCGGCCGCCACGTGCACCCGCTCGCAATCGTCGTGGGCGGGATCAGCAAGCCGCCGTCGAAGGACAAGCTCGCCGCGCTCCTGCCGAAGCTCGAACAGTGCCGCACCGACCTGCTCGCCACCATCCCCGTGTTCAAGACCGTGCAGCTTCCCGACCTGGAGCGCCCCACGGAATACGTGGCCCTCACGCACCCGGAGGAATACGCCTTCTACGACGGCGAGATCAAGTCGAGCGCGGCCGAGTCCACCTTCGCCAAGGCCGACTACCTCAGCGTGGTACACGAGTTCATGACCCCGCACGCGAGCGCGAAGCACTCGCACGGCGTGAGCGGCGGGCCTTACATGGTGGGGGCGCTCGCACGGTTCAACCTGAACTTCGACCGGCTGTGCACCGAAGCCAGGGCCGTCGCCGCCGAGCTCGACATGAAGCCGCCGGTCCACCGCCCGTACATGATCACGTTCGCCCAGCTTATCGAATGCGTACACTGTGTGAACGACGCAAGGCGGCTTATCAACGAGGTGCTCGACACCGGCATCCGGCACGAAGACATCCGTGTGAGCGCGAAGGGCGGACGCGGCGTGGGGATCGTCGAAGCACCGCGCGGCATGCTTATTCACGACTATACCTACGACGAGAAGGCGAGGATCGCCTTCGCCAACCATGTGATCCCGACGAACCAGAACCTCGCGAACGTCAACGCCGACCTCGCGGCCATGGCCCCGAAGATTCTCGGCGAGCCGGTTGATGCCGTGCGGCTGAAGCTCGAAATGCTGGTGCGGGCCTACGATCCCTGCATCTCGTGCTCGGCCCACGTGATCGATGTGGGGTGAGAGACCACAAAGACGCAAAGAGCGCAAAGGTCTCAAAGAAGAGATTGATGAGATTGGCCACTACTGGATTCCGACGTCTTTCGGCTTGGTTTCCCGGTTGTCCGACTTTTTGGCTTCTTAACTTTTTGGCTTCTCAACTTCTTGGCTTCTTAACTTCTTATCTTCTTTTCAGGAGGCTCCAAATGCCCGTATACGTCTTGCACGGTGAAGAGGTGGTAGAGATCGGCCTGCGGATCGAGAAGAATGGGCGAGCGTTTTACCTGAAGGCGTCTGAGCTCGCCAAGGTGCCCGACATCGCAAAGCTGTTCAAGTTCCTCGCCGACCAGGAGCAGCAGCACATCCTACAGTTCCGCTCCATTATGCGGTCCGGCGGAGAATACCGGCCACCCGAGGCAGTCGCCGAGGAGCAGTCGGCCTACATCCGGGCGCTGGCCGACATGTACGTGTTCACGCCCGAATTCCCGCCCGAGGTTGCCGCCGAGAAAGCATCTGCGCCCGAAGACGCCATCGGCATCGCCATCGGTGTGGAGAAGGATTCGATCCTGTTCTACCGCAACATCGAGGATTTCGTGCCGCCCAGGGAGAGCGAGGCCATCCGCGAGCTGCGCCGGCAGGAGGAAATGCACCTGCGCCTGCTCACCGAGAAGCTGCAGTCGATCAGGCAGAAGG
>DATKYA010000568.1:0-2335 GCA_035528775.1 Planctomycetota bacterium
TTCTGGCCGCTGTTTGTGCAGCCGCAGGCGGCATCTGCACCGCTGAACAGGATCAGGACGCGATCAAGAGCATCAGCTTCACGATGCCCGAAGACGGCTACGTGTCGCTGAACATCCTGAACGCCGAGGGACAGATTGTCCGCCAGCTCCTGGGCTGCAAGCCTTTCTCCAAAGGCGAGCAGACCGTTGCGTGGGACGCTCTCGACATTCCCTACATGAAAGCGCCAAACAAAGCGGTGGCGCCCGGCGACTACACGTGGCGCGCGATCTGGCACAAGGGTATCGGCCTGCGCTTCAAAGGCTGGGCCTATCACGAAGGCAACGGCCCCTGGGACATCAGCCCGACCACCTACTGGGGCGGAGATCAGGCCCTGCCGATAGCAGCCGCAAGCGACGGCGAGCACGTTTACCTCGGCTGGGCGGGGTCGGAAGCAGGCAAGGCGTTCGTGGCGATGGACCTCGACGGCAACGTTCAGTGGGCGTCGGGCCACCATTTCAACGGCTGCCCCCTTATCGCCTGCGATGCGAAAACCGGCGAGGTTTACTACTGCAACTATTCGATCCTGAGGCGCGTTGACGTCAGCACCGGCAAGCACCTGTCCTGGCCGGGCCGCGATGTTACCGATCTGCGTATCGCCGACCTCTGGGGCGACGGCGTGAGCATGCCCGACCAGCTCACTTGGGTCACACAGGATGGCCTTGAGGCACACGACGGCAAGCTGTATCTCAGCTTCTCGAGTTGGTCATGGCGGCGCGCCGACGTCCTCGACTGGCGCAAGTTCTTCACGCAGGTAGTCGAAGGCCGCGACAGGAAAAATCCCCTCTCGGAAGCGATCTGGGGACGGCTGGACGACCGCGTGCGCGGAATCGTCACGCGATGGCTGCAGGGCGACCAACCGGAGAACGACGCTCTCAAAGCCCCCAACTACTACACGCCCGACGTCCGCGACGTGGCAATAGGCGCGCTCAACGCACTGCTCCAGGAAAAGCGCTTCGCTGAAGGCGCGGACAAGATGACGCCGGAGCAACTCGGCGAATTCAACAGGCGCCTCGTCGAGAAGGCGTTCCCCGACGTCATTGTGCGGATGCAGTCGAACGTCGTGGCCGTAGTTGACGCCAAGACGCTCAAACTGCTGAAAACGATCCCGATCAACGTGCCGGGCAAGATGGTCGCGGTGCGCGACGACCTCTTCTATATCATCTCCGAGCGCCGCAAGGTGCTGGCCTTCAACCCGCAGACGGGCAAGACTCGGCTGGTAGTTGAGGGCTTGAGCACCCCCGGAGCAATCACCGCCGATGCCGAGGGCGACATCTACGTGGCGGTCGCAGGGCCCGACTACCAGGTGCACGTGTACAGCCCTGAAGGCAAGCTGCTGCGCAAGATCGGCGAGCCGGGCGGGTGCGTCGCCGAAGGCCCTTGGAACCCGAGGCGGCTGTCGAAGGTCATCGGCGGCCTCACCGTCGACCCGCGCGGCAAGCTCTGGATCGCGGAAGTCGCGCTGCCCAAGCGAATCTGCTGCTGGGACGCGCGCACCGGCGAGTTCATCAAGGAGTATTTCGGCGCGACGCACTACGGTGCCAGCGGCGGCGCGGTCAACCCGCGCGACCCGAGCCTGCTCATCGCCGAGGGCTGCGAGTTCCGCCTCGATCCTGAGACAGGCCGCGCGACACTGCTGGGCCTGGTCACGTCGGATATCTACCACGGTCACGCGCGCTTCTGCGACGGGGCAAACGGCCGCCAGTACCTCAGCGTCACCTTCAGCGGAAGAGTCTGGGGGCCCGGGGAACCGCCGCAGATACGCTTCTACGAGCGCGTGGCGGATGGCGACTACGCTTTCCGCGGGCGCATTATGGCACACCAGGGAAAGACCGTCTTCTGGGCCGATGCCAACGGCGATGAGCAGGAACAGCCCGAGGAAGTCCGCTCGCTGCCCGTGCAGTTAGGCCTCAGCGGCTACTTGAACTGGTCGATGAACCTCAACACCGATCTCACCTTCTACGGCACCGGCCGCGATAGAACACTGCAGGTGCGCGTCAAGGAATTCACCGAGTGCGGCGGCCCCGTGTACGATCTCGAAAACGTCAAGCAACTGCCCCCGACGAGCGGTACGCTTTCCTCGCCCGACAACCGCCTGGTGCTTTCCGTCGACCACGACCATCCCGATGGAGGCGGCTTCCGCTGCTACGACGTTGAGACCGGCAAAAGGCTGTGGACCTATCCCAACCCCTGGGCCGGCGTGCACGGCTCGCACGGCGCCCCGGGCCCTGCCCGCGGCCTCATTCGCGGCGCATACGGCATCGTCGGCAACGCCACCCTCCCCGAACCCGCCGGCAG
>DATKYA010000569.1:0-3770 GCA_035528775.1 Planctomycetota bacterium
GTCGCAGACTCTTGTAGCTGGCGTTCAGCTTTTCGACAGCCTGCAGGTCGGTCATCCTGGCCTGCCCGCTCGATTCATTCAGTTCATCGACCATCGCGCGCTCCTTAAGAAAAGTGACGCGCATCATTATAGCAGATTTCAATGAAATGCGCCAAGCTCAATGTGTAAAACGGTGTAAGAAATGCGTAGACAAACGTCAGGCGGCAACAGGCAGAAGTCAGAATTGAGAACAGGGATGAATGGGATAAATGGGATGAGACGGAGGGGATAGGAGATGATGCGAGGGTGGTATGATGCCAGGAACGCGGCGCCGTTCCTTGTCACATCATCCCATCATCCCATCATCCCTCTTTTCCTATCCTATTCATCCTATTCATCCCTGCTAATCCCGTTCTTCACGGCCTCTGCCCGCTCACGACCTCATAGATGCGGAAAGCGGTGATCGGCCCGGCAGTTCCGTCCACTCCTTTGATCCCGATGGCGTCGAACGCCGTCTCGATCTTCAGCACACTGTCGTACTGATGCAGCTTGCCGTCCTTCATGGGCTGGATGAGATCGACTCGGCGGAACTGGCTGGGGACTTCGCCGGTGCGAATGGCGCCAAGCTCGACAGGAGCGCCATCGGCCCCGTGCCACATGCACAGCGAGATGCGATAGGTGCCGGGCGAGAGCTCGCGGCCGATCCGCCACAGCAGCGAGCGGTTCGCCTGCAGCGGCAGCCCCCGCGGCACGCCGGCCGACGTGCCGGCGGATTCGGGCTTCGCCGGTGCAACCAGCTTCACCGGCAGGAAGGACACATCCATCGCGCGGATCGCCTGCTCGTTGGGGGCCGCCACGGCCGTGCGGAACGTGCCGCTGATCGGCGGCGCCGGGTGCCCGGCGAAGTCGCTGCCGCCCACGCTGAAATTGTAGATCGTGTCCGGCCGCAGGTCCGTCAGCAGCACGTCATGCTGCATCCATGGCGGCTCGGTGTCGCATGCGGTTCGCAGCGCTTCGCCATCCGGGGCGAGGTCGACCCGTGTGGTCAGCCGCTTGTTGCTGCTCCATTGCAACGCGACGGAATCGCACTGGATCTCGTCGACAATCAGGTCCTCCACTCGCGGCACTCGCTGGTCAAACACGAGGCTTGCAGACTCCGAGCTGTATACGGCCGCACTTGTTTCCGGGAACCGGAAGACGAGCGGCGCCGCTTCGTTGTTGCCGTTGAACAGCCTGACGATCCGCTCCACGCGGATGTGCACGGGATTCGTCTCGATGGCGTCGACCGGGTATGCCAGCTCGATCATGCGTTTGCGGGGGTGCTCGGCGAGCTTGACGTTGATGTCGGCACAGCGCTGCTCCCCGGGCACCAGCTCGATGACGTGCGGCCGCTCCATGGCGTCGCTGTCAAGGATCACGCGCCAGTAGTCGACGCGGCGATCAAACGGCAGCATGCCATCGTCGGTGGGCACGATGACGTTGAACTGCACCGATGGCGGCTGGTATCCGTAGATGGCGACGTAGAGGTAGGTGCCGTCATCGTCGACTTTCAGGGCGGCCGCCCCCATCGTTCGTACGCTTTGCGGTTTCTCCATGCTGCCTGGGAGGTACGGCACGTCATCCCAGCGAACGGTCGCGCCCGGAATGCCCTGCGAGCAGCCCATCGCGACCAGCAACGGAAGCAGCACGGCGATGAGCCGGAACCGTCTGAAATGCGCAGCCAGTTTCATTGCATCAGCCTCCCATGAATTGGGGCCACCGGTACGAACGGGACGCATGTCCGTTCGCGGGTGTGCAACCTACCTGAACGCCAAGTCTCCGAACTGGGATCTCGTCCACCCCGAGATGATGTTTCCGCCGAGCCAGTAATCGAGCCTGCCGGCTTGGATATGCCACGTGTCGCCCGGCAGCGGCTTCACGCCGAGATCGCTGAACGGCAGCCTGATCTCGACGGTCCAGCGGTCGTCGAGATCGTCACGTTTGTTGACGGTGCCCTTGGTCTGAACGGCGTGCTCGATCCCGGCGCCGTTCCAGGCGATAGCCTGCAGCCAGCTTCTGCGACTGATCTCGGGCGGCCCGGATGTCGCCTTCAGGTCCAGCATCGCGTTGAGCGGATTGATGTAGATGCCGACGTAGCTGCGGCCGTTGGCCAGCGGATCGATGTTCAGCAGCGTGGCCTTCTCGAACTGAACGGGATCGTCGTGGTTCGCGAAGGTGCTCCAGATGTCGCCATCTTCGCAGTCGAAGGCCACGTACAGGCTGTCGGCGTCGTACAGCAGCTTCATGCGCGTCGCCAGCTTGTCGGGCATCTGCCGCACTCCGCGAGCAGACACGAAGAAGAGGTCGCTGAACGGCGCCTCCTGCCAGGCGGGATCGTCGAGCGATCCATCGATCGTGATCGGGCCGCCGGCACGGCGGCATTGGTAGAGCGGCCGGTCCGAACGGGACCGGCTCGCGCCGTCGCTCGTGATCGGCCCCGAGCAGCCCGCGAGCATGGCGGCAGCCGCGACGAAAACAAGCACTGCGATATTTCGCATGGCATCTACTGTACACGTGCCCGGCGGAATATTCAACTTCATTCTGCCCTCAACGCAGACCTGAGCCGCCACGCGGTGCCGTCTGCCTCAAGATCATTCTCGGTCGAACCGTGGCCTGGGTGTCTTTCCGCTTGCGCTTGCGGCCCTGATTGTTTAGAATCTTCTTGAGTGCAAAACCTGAACCTGAAGTTGACGAGGAGTATCCCATGGCCGACTACCTGGAGCTTCTGAAGAAGCGGATCAAGCCCGACAAGGACGCCCTCAAGGCCAACCTGCTCCGCAAGGGCACGCCGCCACGCGTGTTCTTCATGGAACTCTACGAGGACCAGGAGATCAAGGAGCAGGTTTGCAGGATCTACGGTGTGGGCGCCGACCTTGACCCCGCCGATCCGAACTCCGCCCGCAAGCGCGAGATCGCCGTGCAGCGGTTCCTCGGCTACGATGCCGTCGGTTCGGGAATCGACGGGATGTCCTTCCCCAGTTTCGGCACTGACGCGGCCGACACCGCCGATGGCGAGCAGAAACGCTCGGCACGCCACTGGATGGAGGAAACACGCGGGCCGGTGAGTACCTGGGAGGAATTCGAGAAATACCCGTGGCCCGATCCTGCCAAGCTCACCACGCAGTCGCTCGAATGGTATTCGAAAAACCTCCCCGACGACATGTGCATCTATGCCGGCTGCCATTCCGTGTTCGAGAACGTGACCTGGCTGATGGGCTACGAGACGCTGTGCTACGCGCTGTTCGACACGCCCGACCTCGTGGACGCAATGTTCGAGCGGATCGGCGGTATACTCGTCAAGGCCTGCAAGATTCTCGTGCAGTTCCCGCGGGTGGAAATCCTGTTCGGCGGCGACGACATGGGCTACAAGACCGGCACTATGGTGCAGGCGTCGGTGCTGAAGGAAAAATCGCTGCCGTGGCACCGCACGATGGCCCGGCTCGCCCACGACAGCGGCAAGCTCTATCTGCTGCACGCATGCGGCAATCTCGCCGAAATCATGGATGCGCTGATCGACGACGTGAAACTGGACGGCAAGCATTCGTTCGAAGACGCAATCGAGCCGCTTCCGGTAGCCAAGAAGCGCTGGGGCAACAGGCTGGCGATCATCGGCGGAGTGGACGTGGACCTACTGTGCCGCGGCACCGAGCAGCAGATTCGGGCGAAGGTCCGCAACGTGGTGCAGGCCTGCCAGCCGGGCGGCGGATTCTGCCTCGGTTCGGGCAACACCGTGGCCAACTATGTGCCTGTGC